>JAYVXM010000601.1:0-3180 GCA_043785205.1 Bdellovibrionales bacterium | reverse complement strand
TCGAAACGCGATTTCGAGTTCCGGGGCGCCGTGAAGATCGCGGCCGACGCGATCCGGATCGTCGTCCTCTCTCCGATCGGAACGACGCTCTTCAAGATGACGGAAGACCGGGCGACCGGAAAAGTGACGACGGAAAATTATGTCGTCGGACTGAAACCCTACGAACGGAACTTAGCCGATTATTACGCGAGTCTGCGCGTCCTCCTCACCACGCTTCGGCATCCGCCGGGCACCGGCGTCGCCCGCGACGATCGGGGACGGCCGATCCGGATGGAGCTTCCGGTCGGCGGGCGTCCGACGAAGTTCGCGTTCTCCGACTACGACGAACATGAGATCCCGACCGCCCTCCGGGTCGAAAACGAATCGTTTCGAGTGGAAGTGAAAGTGGTCGGTTATGAACTCTAAGCGGCGCGGAATGGCCTTTGTTTTCACAGTTCTCTACTTAGGCGGGCTCGCGGCGCTGTCCGGGGATATCCTCTACCGGCGGCTCGTCACCGGCCAAGTTCCGACGCAGCTGCCGGCGGCGCTGGTGTACGGAGTTCTTCTCCTAAATGGTTTTTTGATCGTCCGCCCGTTTCTGTGGCGGGGACGGTCGACCAGAACGGGAAGAAGTTAAACCACTGGTACGGATAGCGCCGAAGCATCGCTTCGAGTTCGGCGACGTATTCGCGGACCCAGGCGTAGCACTGGAGCGAACGATCGCCGCTCTCGTATCGGTAGCGGTGGCCGGCGGTCGCGTAAAACTCGTAGAGGGCGTCTTCCGTCTCGGACCTGAAGCCGAAGGTGAAAAGTAGAGGAGATCCGCACGCGGCGCTCATCCGGAAGGGCGTCACGTCGAACGGGGCGAGCCGGCCGAAGAAGGGCACGAGCTCGAATTGATTTCCGAGCGGACGGTCGCCCATGACACCAACGGTGCCACCCTCGGCGAGGGCCTGCTTGATGAGGAAGATCGGCTGGTCGTCGTTGCTCTTAACGGCCGCGACGTGGGCGGCGTCGTCCCGCTTGAAGTCGTCGAAGCGAAGACCGTTCGCGTGGTAACGGACGACGTGGAATCGCCCCCGAAATCCCCGGTTTTTCAGAAGCGAGGCGGCGAGGTCCCAGGCTCCCGCGTGCGACGAAACGCAGATCAGCCCGCTCGCGTCGCGGGGGGCGATGATCTTCTCGCTTCCGACCGATCGCGTGCGGAAAACGGGCTCGGAGTGGAAGGATTGATAAATGCGATCGAGGAGGACCTGGCCGAAACGATAGAGGTGCCCGAGTACGCGTCCCTGGCGCCGAAACCGGCCGAGGTCGGGACGGGTCACTCGCCAATACTCCTGGGCCGCGTGCCGGGCCTTCGGCGCGAAGAGATAAAAATACGGGATGACGACGGCGACGCAGAGGTAGGCGGCGCGACGGCCGAAACGGCGGAGCACGAAGATGAGGAAGGCGTTTCCGAACTTCCCTCCCCGCGTCGTACCGGTCCACGCCTTTTCCTTCCGGAATCTCCGCGCCGCGAAGTAGGTGATCAAGCCGAAGACGATTCCGAGGCCGGTTCCGAGGAAAAGCGAACCGAGGAACCACTGGCCGAAGTGGTGGAGCGCGATGTTCACCACTTCCTTCCCGATTCCTCCATGAAGATCCTCGAGCGGCGCCGCGATCCCGATCGCGTTCAGGATTCGGTGGCCGGTCATCACGGATCCGACGGCGAGGAACGGCACGATCGGCGCGATCGAAACCTGCGTGCCGATGATCACCGCGGCGGCGTTCAACCGGAACACGAAGGCGAGTGCTCCACCCATGATCCAGTGAACCCCGTAAAACGGTGTCGTCCCGACGAGCACGCCGAGACCGACCGCGATCGCGAGGCTCCGCGGCGAACGGTGCGTTTTTAGCAGCGAGACGACGACCAGGGCCGTGTTCAAGAGCGAGATTCTCGCGTTGTCGCGGAATTTCCGGAAGTGGCTTATCCGCTCCGACGGTTTCGGATAATAGACGTCGATCTCGACCTCGCGCACGGTGGTTCCCGCCCAGATGAGCCGAATGAGGACTTCGATTTCGAAATCGTACTTGCGGGTGAAGAAGCGCCAGTTCTGTACCCGGAAGAGCGGGTAAAGCCGGAATCCGCTCTGGGAGTCAGAAACGACGGCGCCGGTTTGGTAACCGACCCAGTGGTTCGAGAACCAGCGTCCGAATTTCGAAATTTTCGGCACCGTTTCGGATTCAAACTTGCGGGCGCCGACGATGAGATCCCACGGATTCGCCTTCGCGAGCTCCGCGAGACGAAGCGCTTCGACGGGATGGTGTTGACCGTCGCCGTCGAGGGTCACGAGGTGGGTGAACCCCTCGGCGACCGAATCACGAAACGCGAGTTGAATGGCCGCGCCCTTACCGCGGTTTTCCGGAAGCCGCGCGATCTTGAGGCGTCCCGATTCGAACGCCGAGCGAATTTCTCCGGCGGCGATCGCGGCCATGCGAAGGAGGTCCTCCACCGGCGCGGCCGAACCGTCGTCGACGATGAGAATCGGAAACGGCGTTTCCCGAAGCGTCCGGAGCGCCACTTCGACGATCGACTTCGGATTATCGTACGTCGGGATCGCGACTCGAATCCGGAGAATCATACGGTCTCCGCGCGGTAGGCGACTTCGATCTCGCTCCGGCAGAACTCGGCGAGCTCCTTCGCGCCACTGAACCGGGAATAGTCCTCGACCCGGATCGGCGCGAGCGGAACGAGGCGAACGGGATGTCCGGAACGGATCGCGAACGATTCCTTCGGCCAAGTCTCGCCCGTACCGCGAATCGCGAACGGAAGGACGGGAACGCCGAGTTTCATCGCGGTCAGGAACGGCGCGGGATTGAACGGCGCGACGCCCGGGAATTCGGAAGCCGCCCGGGTCATTTCCGGAAAGACATGGACGACCTCGCCGGCCGCGAGGCGCTCGCCGATCGTATCCATCGCGCGCACGAACGCCTTCAGGTTATTCCGGCGAACCGGGATTTGGCGGCTCGTCCACATCACGAATCCGAGGAAGGGAATCGCGAAGAGTCCCCGCTTCGCGAGGACGCGGATGCCGCGAACCCGCGCGAGGAGAAGGAAGGTGTCCAAGTGCGAACGGTGGTTCGAGACGAGCAAAACCCCGACTTTTCGTCCCCGGGATTCGGGCGCCCGGACGGCGTCGAACGACCGGCTAAACTCTTCGA
>JAYVXM010000600.1:0-3189 GCA_043785205.1 Bdellovibrionales bacterium | reverse complement strand
CGAACCGATCTTCGCGAGATCCCCACCGAAGTTCATCAACACGTCGTAGGTCTTTGCCACTAAGGCATCGGCCGCCGCCAGGTAGAAGTTCGGATAGAAATTCACCGTGTTGTGGCCGTAAGGGTATTTCACCCCTCCTGCCGGTTTCGACGCCGTCTTATTGATGACGAAGTCGAAACTGTAACCGCGGGAATTTGGCCCTTTCACGCTCGAGATCCGAGTTTTCATCCTCGAGATCAAGCTCGTGACCGTTTCGTCCTTACGATTGCTATCGAAGCTCACGCCTTCGTCTTCATCGCTGACTACGATCATGGAGAGGAGGGCATCATTCCGGATGAACCCTTCGTTATATCCTCCGACTCCGACCATCGTATCGTCGAGTGCGTAGAGCATCGAGTTGAAGCACTGTTCATCGCCGCTCCCAATCGTGCCGACATGCGCGTTCTCTTTGAACTTCCCGACCACGTCCAACGTGGAGCTCGATAGGAAGCGTTCGGAATAACGCGAGAGCAGCCGACCCCGATTTGGGCTTACGTAGCCAGGCAGACGAGAGCTCCAGTAGTTCGGGTCGTCGTTGGACGTATCCGTCGTGACGACGCCGATATGGAAATCCACTCCGCCGGTAGCGAAGAGCCCGATGAAAGTACCGATCGAGTCGATCAGCACCTTTTGCTTGTCCGACATGGAACCCGAGTTATCGACGCAAAAGAGCATGTCGACTTTCGGAGTCGTGGCCGCCGTCACGTTGAACTTATCTTCGGCATTTTTAGGGGCCGGAGCAGTCGCCGTAGGCGTAGGACTTGGTTTCGGAGTGACCGTTACCGTCGGAGTTGGCGTCGGCGATGGACTTACGTCCGTCGGAGTCGGTGTAGGCGACGGGGGTGGAGTGCACACCAGTCGTCCGCAAGACTTCACACAGGAGCCGACGATGATCGGATCCACATAAGCACAGCCCGCGGGTGGAGCCGCGCAATCAATGACGCCGCAAACCGGCGGCAGCGTAGGTGTCGCAGTCGGAGTCGGCTGCGGCGTTGGGCTGGCCGTCGGGTTCAATTTATCGAGTTCTTTTTGTCCGAGATCGGACGCCGAAAATCCCGTGTCGTTACAGGCCGAAAGCCCGAGCATTGCGAACACGGAAATAAATAATACAGTGGTCTTAAACGTTCTGCGATCCATGAGACACACTCCTCTCCCGAGAGTCTCGTCAGTGGATTAGTCAGTTAGCCAACATCTATAAGTGCAAAGAACGTACAAAAGGCTAACTCACTAAATCTTATCGATTCTTAATATTGAAGTGACGAATTTTGGCGTATATCGTTTCGACAGCGTACGAAACTTAAACACCTAAGATTGAATATACCTAGTTGGCGGGTGGATTCGGAGCGCCGCCCGGTAGGGCCGCCTGCGATTTCCCGGATTTCCCGCCGAACTTTTCGTCCCGGTACTTATCTTTGTTTTTACATTCGTCCTGGACGCTTCCGATGGTCCAGCCGAGCTCGTCTTCCCAGATCTCGTCGACCGACTTCGGATCGGTCGGCATCGATCCCCATTCCCAATAAAGATCCTTGGCCCGTTTTACTTCGGGTTGAAGATCCAACCAGGCTTGGTACTCCGGATTTACGTTCCGCCAGACCATGTCTTCGCCGGCGTGATCAAAAATCTCGACTTCGAGGAGCTGCACGTTTTCCGCCATCTTCGCGACTTGTTTCGCGATCCGGGCGGTCAAGAAGGTCAATACGGCATTCATATTCTTCCCGACCAGCTTCTGGCGCGGACCGATGTCGTTATAGAACTTCGGCATGGGAGTCTTCCACTCCTTTAACCAGGCCGCGCCCTTCTCGGAATTCACGCGCGCGGAATAGAGGAGGTAAGCCGCCTTTTTTTCGTCGAAAAGGAGGTTCGCTTCGAGTTGGAACGCCCGGTATTCCGGCGAACGAAGCCACTCGAGGAGAACGAGGTTCGGTACCCCGCCCTTTTTTCGAAGCGCCGTCGTGAGAAGCTGATAGGGGTGTTCTTTCTGGGCGGGCGAGAGCTTATTGTACCAGATGAGAACCGGATAATATTTCTTCTTGAAAAAGACGGCGTTCTTCAGGGCCCGCGCGTACTGACACATTTCGTGAAGGGCGATCGAAGCCACGAGCGGAGCTTCCGGCGCGTACACCCGCGTGAGCAGCGACTTCTGGATATTGAATGCCGCTCCGATCGCTTCCGGACGACGGTTGGCCTGGAGTAGAGCCCAGGAAAGATCCGAAAGCGCCTGGGCGAGGTAATTCGAGTCCCGGGGGACGCGCCGGAGGATATCGGCCGATTTATCGAACTTCTTCGCTTCGTAGAGATCGCGCGCGTAGAGAATCGTGAGCGTATCGCGGTCTTCCGCGAAAAGACTCGGAAGTTCGTCGTGTTCGACGATACGTTCCCAAAGCGGAATCGCCTTTGCGAATTGTCCGTTCCGCTGATTCGCTAGGGCCTGGGCGTAAACCGAGTAGCCCTTCATGGTTCCGAGGGCGGCGACGATCTCGCCGGCTTCCTTTTCATCCCAGCGATTGACGACTTCCTTCATCCGGATGACGAGAGCTTTCGCGATATCCTCTTTCGCGCCTTGATCGAGATCGGGGCGGTGGATCCACGAGATTAAATTTGGGATCATTGCCCTTCCGAACCCCAGGGTCGGATAGTCCCGCTGAATTTTCAGAATGCATTCGAGCGCGGCCACGCGCCCAAAGGTCGGCACGCCCGCCTGAAGTGGCGTGATCAGCTGGGTTTGGAACTTTTCGTACGCGAGATGGATCAGGCCTTCGCGAAAATAGGCGCGGGCCTTCAGATACTCCCCCATTTCCCGGACGTCCCAGGAAACTTTCGATTGGCCGAGTCGGAAGCCGACTCGGAAAATCTCCGGGCCGTTCATCTTATCGGCGATGACGCTCGACGCCCACGACTTTTCCTCGGCCGGAAAGGTATCCGCGAACCGGGTCCGCTCGTCGTCGGTGCAGGCACCGAAAACGCGAGTCGGCTCGTCCGCGCGCGCAGACGCTACGAAAACGATTGCGAGCGAAGACGCGATTAGGACCGCAAGCGGTAGCGGGTTCCTCATGCGTTAACCTCCGAGGGTCTTAAAGATGAAGGGATCCGCGACGTCGACGTTCACGCCGCCCTTCGGATTCGGAAATTGCCAAGTTCGCAGGCGGCGTT
>JAYVXM010000599.1:0-3194 GCA_043785205.1 Bdellovibrionales bacterium | reverse complement strand
GAACGCGCGGTCCGGCCTTGCCTCCCAATGATCTTCCCGAGGTCATCCTTCGCGACTTTCAGTTCGAGAACCGTCGTGTTTTCGCCGATGACTTCGTTCACGCTGACTTCGTCCGGTTTATCGACGAGCGCTTTCGCAATCGCTTCGATGAGCTTCGCTAGCTCGCTTAAAGGTGCCGACATTCATGCCTCCGTGCTTATCCCGCTTTGCCACTCAATCGCACTTCACTTGCACTACTACTGCACTGACGAATTTCAGAAATTCCGAGTGAAATTTCTTCGGACGCGCAAGACACACGCGTGCCTTACTGAGCCGCACGTGGATCGCGCAAACTCAGGAGTCTTTCGACCCTTTCAAATTTTCACTTAATTTTAAGGAGTTGTCCAACCGTTCTCGTGGTTTGGGCGCCCTTGGCGATCCAGGCCGCGACGGCTTCGCGGTTCACCTTGAGTTTATCAGCCGGCTTTGCGGCCTTCGGTTGGTATTGTCCGAGCTTCTCGAGGAAATCTCCGTCCCGACACGACATGGAGTCGGTCGCGATAATGAAATAAATCGGAGTCTTCTTGGCGCCCTGACGGGAAAGACGAATCTTAACGGCCATTTGCTGCAGTTCCTTTCAATCAAAACTTGAGTGAAAGAGTGCTAACCGATCGAACCGGACGTCGTCAAGGCGATTACCTCCGCGACCGCTTTCAGAAACGCCTCCGTTCCCGCTCCGGTTTCCCAATTCGGCTTGATCATGCGCCGCATCACCCCGGCCGGAAGGCGGGCGGGATTTCGATGAGCCGGGTCCATCCCGGTCATAAGTGCGACCGGAATGAGCTCCGCTTCGGCCACTCTCAGAAGGCTCGCGAGATCCTCCCCCGGCCCGAGCACCTCATCTAAAATGGCCAAAAACGGCCGCTCGCGCTCGATCGCCTGGTGAAACTCCGCCGCCGTTCCCGCCGTTCGCAATCGGAAGGCCGGATACTCGGCCGCGATCAGCGAGCGGAGCCATTCGCGGAGTTCAGGCACGTCCTCGAGGATCAAAATGAGCGGTTTCGACGTTCCGGCGGGGCTCACGGATTCGTATCCCGAACGCAAACTTTCACCTCGACGTTACTCATCCGGCTGATCGTTTCGAGCTCCGAAAGCGCGCCTTCGAACCCGCCCGCGGCGAGCCGTTCGCGGATCGCGCCGAGGTGAGTGCTCGAAAGGGCGAGGGTCGCCACCCATTGATCTGTCTCGGGGTGGGCGACGAAAAAACGGGAATCGCCATCGCGAATCTTCCAAAAAATCGTCCAACCGCCGGGGAAATCGGTGCGAAGTTCACTCCCCTCGCGATTCGCGATTTCGCCGAGCGCGGTCGAGAGGAGCCGCCATTTTTCGGAATTCAGGCCGATCGAAACCGAAACGAGATCCTCGCGCGCGCCCGGGCGACGGGCCGTGCCGCTTTCGATTTCGCACTCCGCTTCGGAGTATCTAAGAAAGGCCATTCACCACCGCGCGCAGTCCCTTCGACTCCGAGATTAACAGACCGGGATCGAATTCGCCGAGCGTCATTCGCGCCAAGACACGCATGAGGCGATCCTCGGCCTCCGGGAGGACGAGCGCCGGCGCCCGGCCGAACATCTGCGCAGCCGTCGCCGCCTCGGCGAAACGCTCGATCGCGAGGCGCGCGAGGCGGCCGGCGGGCGCGAGACGGCCCTTCTCGAGCAGGACGAATACGCCGCAGACGAGGATGCCGGCCTGGACCTGGGGCCGGTCGGGAAGCGGAAGTTTCCGCCACCGAAGCTCCCAGTCCTCGTGAGCCGCGAAGAACTTTCCCCGATTGAAATGCTTCGCCCCACGGTCGAGGGCAGCGAACTGGTGGGCGTCGAGGGAAGCGAGCTGGGCGTCGAGCGCATCGAGCGCGGTCTTCGTTTGTCGGGCGGACATAGGCTTGGTATAGCCGAAAAGCCATGCAAGACGAACCCCTATCCCGAATCGGTTTCGGGATGCTCCGAATCGATCCGACCCTTCCCGAACACCGGGAAGCGATCCGGGAGGCGCTCGCGCGGGGAATCGACCTTTTCGATCTCGGGGATCTCGGTGAGGCGGCTGCGTTCGGTGCGCGCGCGAACCTCCTTCTCGGAGCGATCGCCGAGAGCGAAGGCGCGCGCACGCGCGTGATCATGCGCGGATGCCTCGGTTCGGCCGTCCGGGCGCGGGAAACGCTCGCCGGACTCGCGGACGCGAAGCTCACCGCCCGAATCGAATGGATCTACCTCATCGCCGATCCGGAGTTCGCGCTCGCCGAACTCGAGTGGGACCACGCTCGCCTCTACGCGCGGCTCGGAACGGAACTCGACCTCCTCGAAAGCCTTGCCGCCGCCCGCACGATCGAGAGTTACGGGATCGGTTCCGCGGCGTTTACCTATCCTAAGGAAAGTCCGGACGCGCTCGCGCTCGGGCCGCTCCTTTTTCCCGATCGGAACGGCTGGGAATCCTCGGCGGCTCCGGCGGAGCGGCTCGCGAATCGACGGCACTTCGGTTGGGTCGAATTTCCTTTCAACCTCTACGAATCCCAGGCCACGACCGAAGAAACCCAGACCGTCGGAGCGCGGAACGAAACGCTGCTCGCCGCCGCACAAGCGTGGGGCCTTCGCGCGATCGGCCGGCGACCGTTCGACGCGATTACCGGTGAGGGCTTGCGCCGGATGATTTCCTATCCCGACCATCACCGGCTCGACCTCGACGAGGCCGTTAGGCGAACGCTCGAAACCGCCCTCGTCGCCGAGGCGGCGCTCCCCTTTACCGCCGGGGACGCGCTCTGGGCCCACCGGCTCCGCGATCAGCTCCGCCACGTCGTCGATCCCGAGCAGTGGAAGGAAATCCTTCGTCGGCGGATTCTTCCCGACCTCGCTCGGATGAAATCGTTCGGAAGCGCCTCGCACGTTGGACGGGACCACCCGATCGGAGGCACCCCCCGTGCTGGACGGGGACACTACTTCGCCGCGATGGACGCGCTTTTACTCGCCGTAAAAGCTTGGTGCGAGAAAGCCGCGGCCGAACGAAACGAACGGCTCCGCTGCCGGATCGTCGAGGCGGCGCCGACCCTCGCCGGCCATCGCCTGCCGGAAGATCGCGATCTCGCGCTCCTCGCGCTCCGGGTTTACCGGGCGGTTCCGGGCCTGACGGCGGTCCTCATCGGCCTTCGCTCGCCGAAATACGTG
>JAYVXM010000598.1:0-3198 GCA_043785205.1 Bdellovibrionales bacterium | reverse complement strand
TAAAATCTTTTCCCAGTCCATGGAAGAAGCAGTCATCGAAGTCCCTTTCGCCGCCCGTTCGGAAGTGGTGGGCTATGTACCTAGATTTTAGCTTTGCAGTCGCGCAGTTGTAAAGTTACGCTCTCACTCATGACTAAGACCGTCGAAACCCAGTCCCGAACGGGATTGGATGCGGCCCTCGCAACCGCCCGCGCGGCACTCGAGAAACGCCGCGCCCGGGACGGCGCTTTTCAGTATGAAGTCTTCCTGAGCCGTTCCTCCGCGACTCAAATCGATTCCAAGGACCAAAAGGTCGAATCGCTCACGCGCGCCGAGGACGTCGGACTCTCCATCCGTATCAAGCGTCAAAATCGTGTCGGCTTCAGCTATACCACTTCACTTGCCGACGACGCGATTTCGCGCGCGGTCGATTCCGCGCTGCAAGTCGCCGAAGTCATGCCCGAGGAGCACGATATCGAACTCGGCGGCTTCGACCGAAGCTTACCGACGATCGAAAATCGCTTCGACGACGCGGGCCTGCGGATCCCCGTCGAGGAGAAGATCGCGCTCGCGAAGAAACTCGAACGCCTCTGCCGCGCAGCCGACCCGCGCATCCAAACCGTGCGCAGCGCCTCGTTCTCGGAATCGATTTCGGAGTACCTCCTCGCCTCCCATGAGGGCGACGTCCTCCGGCACCGCGCGACGCTCTTTTCCTCCTCGCTTGCCTGCAAGGCCGAGGAAAAGGGCGATGCTCAGATGGGTTACGAATACGTCTTCTCCCCGTTCCTCTCGAAGCTCGATCTCGAGTTTTGCGCGAAGGCCGGAGCGGAAAGCGCGACCGAGCTTCTCGGCGCCGGCAAGCCGGGCTCGATGAAATGCCCGGCCGTCATTCGGAACGACGTCGTCTCGGATCTCATCGAATTCCTGGCGGGAAGTTTCGCCGGCGACGACATCGAAAAGGGAAAGAGTCTTCTCCAGGGAAAGCACGGCGAAAAGGTCTTCGCCGATTTCATCGACATCCTCGACGATGGCCTGCGTGCGGGCGGACTCGCGACCCGCCCCTTCGACGCCGAAGGGACCGCTTCCCGCACGACGAAAGTCGTGGAAAAAGGCGTCTTCAAATCGCTCCTCCTCGACCGGAAATACGCGAAGCGCTTCAAGCTCGCGCCGACCGGAAACTCCTCGCGCGGCGTAAAAACTCCCCCGGGGATTTCGACCACGAACTTTTACCTTCAGCCGGGCACGAAGTCACTCGTGGATCTCATCCGCGAGGTTGGCGATGGGATTCTAATCACGAACCTCATGGGCGTCCACACCGCGAATTCCGTCACCGGGAATTTCAGCGTCGGTGCGAGCGGCATCCTCATTCAGGGCGGTAAACTCGCGAAACCCGTGAAGGGCTTCGCCGTCGCCGGAAACGTACTGAATCTTTTCCGGGACGTGACGGCGCTCGGCTCGGACCTGCGGTTCTTCGGAACCGTCGGGGCTCCGTCCCTCCTGATTCCCGAGCTGGCGGTCAGCGGCGACTGATGGAAAAGCCCGAGGCATATCTCCTCAGCGATATTGGCCGCCGGCGGGCCCAGAATCAGGACTCCGGAGGCTCCTTTCCGGAGATCGGCCTCTTCGTCGTCGCCGACGGAATGGGCGGCCACCGCGGCGGCGAGGTCGCCTCGAAGATCGCGGTCGAAACGATCCACGAAGTCGCGGCGATGAATATCCGGAACGGAAAGACTTCGGTCGACGCCCTGACCGAAGGCGCGAAACACGCGAACCTCCGAATCATGGATCGCTCACGCAAGGAACCCGATCTCGAAGGCATGGGGACCACCACGACCTCGCTGCGTTTCGAAGATGGAAAAATTTTCATCGGGCACGTTGGCGACTCGCGCTGCTACCTGATCAAGCCGGAAGGCATCTGGCAACTCACGCGCGATCACTCGCTCGTTCAGGAAAAACTCCGGGCGGGTATGATCACGCGCGAACAGCTGAAAACCGACCGGATGAAGAACGTCATCACCCGCTCCGTCGGTTTCGATCTCCATTTCGGAATCGACGTGTACGAGTACGCGCCGACTCCCGGCGACCTCTTCCTCCTCTGCTCCGACGGCCTCACCGGTCCCGTCGACGACGAGGAGATTCATACGATCACGAAGCGCGTCTATTACGCCTCGGCCGAATCGGAAGAGTTCCGGGATCGTACACAAGGATTCGAACCCTTGCTCCAATATCTCGCCGAAGCGCTCATCGGCGCCGCGAACGAACACGGGGGCGACGATAACATCACGGCGCTCGTCGCGCGCTACCCGGGGAAATCGCCATGAAATCTTCGTCGAATCGTTTCTATACGATCATGATCGTTCCGGAAAAGACTACCCAGGTCCGGAAGATCCTTGTCCCCGCTTGGCTCGTCCGCCTCGGAGCCGTCGCGATCGCGGTCACGCTCGTCCTCGTCGGCGTTATGGTCGCGAACTACGGCTACGTCATGAGTCAGGTCGGCGAAAATAACGAGCTCAAGACCGAGAATCGCCGTCTTCGGCAGTCCGTCCAGGTTTTCAAAGGCAAGATGGGAACGCTCGAAAGCGCGATGGAACGCGTGAAGACGTTTTCGACCCGCCTGAAAGTCATCACCGGAGCCGAAGACCGCGGCGGAGTCGCCGCGCTCATGAAATCGATTCCGGACGCTTCGACGAATACCGGCGTGCGGACCGTCCCGTCGGAAGTCGCCGCGATCGAGGCCGAACTTGACCCGCGCGATCCCGAGCATGTCGAGCTCCAGGCTCAGTACCAGGAACTCGATTTGAAAATCACCTCGCTGACCGCCGAATCGCTCGCCCTCGAACAGAATCTCCAGGATCAGTACGAACACCTCGTCGATCAAAAGGCGTTCCTCGCCGCGCTTCCGACGCGAAAGCCGGCGATCGGCTACTACACGTCCGGATTCGGCACGCGCCGAGCCCCCTTCGGCGGAAAAGTGAAGATGCACGAAGGCGTCGATATCGCGAATCACCCCGGCACGCCGATCAAAGCCACGGCGGATGGCGTCGTAACTTTCGCGAATACCAAGGCCGGTTACGGCCAAACCGTGATCCTCGACCATGGGTACGGGCTCCAGACGTGGTATGCCCATACGCGTAAAATTCTCGTGAAAAACGGCCAAAAAGTGCGCCGGGGCGAAACCGTGGCGCTGCTCGGGAACACCGGCCGCTCGACCGGCCCGCA
>JAYVXM010000597.1:0-10360 GCA_043785205.1 Bdellovibrionales bacterium | reverse complement strand
CTTCGGGGTCGTCCGTGAGGTTGTGTTCGTCGGCATACCGGAACATTTCCCGAATCAGGACCTTATCCATGAAGTAGAGTTTCACGTTCCCGGCCCGGTGGAACATGAGTAAGAGATGGAAGTTCGCGTCGGCATCCCAGTTCGCGGACGGCGCGACGGCGTACGAACGGATCGCCCTCTCCTTCCCGTGGATATCCTTCATTTTTCGCACGGAAGTGCCACGAATCACGAATTGTTCAGCGAATCCGTTCTTTCCGAAAGCGCCGACTGGCGGCTGTTCTTTCCGATTCTTCCGGAGGTAGACGATATCTGCGTCGAGGCCGTTCTGATGGCTGCCATGAGACATTTTCCCGCCGTTCTTTCGCGCGATATCGGCCACCTGCAAGCGTTCATGCGCCGGATATTGATCAGTAAACTCCGAGGCGACCTTCTGAATGAGTCGGATCATCGCTCGCGTTCCCCATCCGCGGCCCCCGCTCGCTTCGTCGCGTTCCCGGAAAACCTTCACGTAACCGCGGCCATCATTATCGAGCAGGGAGGCGTTCGTGAGGGTCCCGTGATCATAATAAAGAAAAGCTTGCGGCTTGACCGCCGGAATCACGGAAGGAATCGGCGTCGGCGTTGGCTCCGGATTCGGAACGAGATAACTCCGCGGCAAGGGTCGGGGCTTCCACGTCATCGGATCGTCCGTTGGCACCCATTCCGGAATTACGGAGAACGGCTTCGGCGAGGATGAGGGAACGGGAATCGGAGACGCTTCGGCTCGCGGCTCCTCATCGGGAACGGCATCCCGGATCTTGAGCGGCTCACCTTTATCATCGAGTTCCACCTCTTCGACGCCGATCGTGGGAGAAACGAGGAAATGATTTCGCTTGGATTCAAAACTATCGAACGCGGATGTCGACTCGGTGGCGGCTTCAGCGTAGTACTCCCCCGTCCATGCGACATCGAATGCGTTCGTATCGTAGACCGCAGTATTTTGATTTTTATTCTTGGAAAAAGCCTGGAACGACAACGAGACCGCTACGGCCGCAGTCGCGATTAAGATACTTCGGTTTGAGACCCGCATGAGACACGACCTTCAGGCGAAGTGAGTATCGCCGACGCTCGAAGAGCAAGGACCGTGCGAAGCCGAGGTCGCCCTAAAGACGAAGGGAAGGAGGGAGAGCCGTCTAGGTTTTAGACAGGTGTCTACGAACGAGTCGGGCACAGGCCAAAAAACGCCGGAGGATCTGCACGCTTTGTTGGCCGGAGAGATAGAGAAGGAGCAGGAAAAGCGCAAGTCCGATCCATTCCGACGAGGTGGTGGATGTCGGATCGGCGGCGAGAACCGTGAAGGCGTTATCGTTCGTCAGGGAGTCGATTCCCTGCATGATGAGGAAAAAAACCGCACCGGCGAGTGCCGTTAGATGCCGAGTTCGCATTTGCATCCGCTCGAGGTCTTCTTCCGCGTTCGAGATGACCCAGTGCCAATCCTCGTCCGACCAAACGAGTTCCTTTTCCATCGCCGCGCAAACTTCAATTCGCCAATCGGCTTCCGTCGCCGCCTGACCGAGCGTCATGCCGAAGCCTCCCCGTCGAAAAGCGTCGGGCACGCCGGCCAAGACTTGGGACCCCAGAAAATAGAGAGAATAGAGAACCGGAAAGATGAGAAGAATCCAATCTTGATAGGTTCGGAACGCTCTCGGTAACACGCCGAAATTCACCATGAGGACAACTAGGGCCACCGTCACAACGGGAGCGAAAAAACACCAAATGAAGACCGAGCGCATTCGCCGATTCACGTCGAGACGGTCTTTCTGGTGAAGCGTCTGAACGAACTCGAGGTACCGTCGATAAATGAATCGCCGCCGCGCCTGGAGCGCAGGGCCGTTAAGGGTCGAAAGCGAGGATTCGGGGACCGGGGAGATTTGGCTCATTCCTTCCCTAGGATAGACAGGTGCGAGCGTCGGGCGCAAGGGCGCGCTAAGTAGCGACCGCTTCCCGAAGGCGAAGGATGGAACGGGCCCGGCCCGATTCCTCGTCGATGTCCACGATGATGCAGCCGTACCCGCCCGGCCCCTCGGCGGCCTCGTATTTGACCGGCCGTCGAGTAAGGAATTTCTGAATCGAAAGTTCCTTCTTCACCCCGATTACAGAATCGAAACAGCCGCTCATTCCGACGTCGGTAATCGCGGCGGTTCCGTTCGGCAGGATCCGTTCGTCCGCGGTCTGAACGTGGGAATGGCTGCCCACAACCACGCTCGCCCGGCCGTCGAGGAAATTCGCCAGGGCCTGCTTCTCGCTCGTCGCTTCGGCGTGCACGTCGACTAAAATGGCGGCGATGCCGAGGTCGTTGAATTTCCCGACCTCCCGGTCGGCCGCACGGAAGGGGCAGTCGAGCGAATCCATGAAGACTCGGCCCATAACCTGAACGACGGCCAGTCGGAGCGGTTTCCCGTCCGCTCGTTTCCGACGTGCGCACTCGACCACGGTCGAACCGCGACCCGGAACTTTGTGAGCCGGATGCTCGGGGTAATTCGCCGGGCGGATCAGTCGGGTCGTAGTCGCCATGTAGGGAATGATCGCTTTTTGGTCCCAGGCATGATTTCCGGTGGTGATCACGTCCACCCCCGCCGCGAACAATTCGTCGGCCATCTCGGGTTGAATACCGTACCCATGGGTCACGTTTTCCCCGTTCAAAACGACGAAATCGATGGAGTGAAGGGGGACGAGTTTCCGAATGGCGAGTGTTACGGCCTCGCGGCCTGGCTTCGCGTAAACATCGCCGAAATATAATACTTTCATGGGGCGGAAAAACTCGGTTCTAATCGGCTGAATCTCGGAGGCGGCCTCGCCGATCGGCCGCCTACCATGCCTTCTCCGAACGATCGGGCCACGGCAAGCGAAAAGCATCGTCATCCCCTAAACCGGGGGCCTCGCGTTCGTCTCGAAGACTTCGCGATCGGTGACGACCACATCCATCCGTGCGTCCCAATCCGCCTGAGGGATCGGTTCCGTCAGGAGTTGGAAGTCGAACGCGAAGGCGATCCGGAGCGCCCCGCCGGCGCGCATCAGATATCGGTCGTAAAATCCGGCGCCTCGCCCTACCCGCTCACCCGATCTACCGAAAGCGACGCCCGGAACGATCACAATGTCGATCTCGTGCGGATCGACGGCGGGAAGGTCCGTCGTGGGCTCAAGATTTCCATACGCTCCGACGATCCAGTCGCTCGGGTGCATGGGGATCGCGAAATCCATCTCGCGATGAATTCGATCCGTCACTCTCGGGAACGCGAAATGAGATTCCGCGAAGGGAGGGATCTCCGTGAGCGCGGAAGGATCCGCTTCCCCGAAACGATTCGGGATGAATGGGCGATACAGTCCGATGACTTCTCGAGGAACGCGTTTTTTGTCCAACCACTCCACGAGATTCTTCACGGCGAATCCGGAACGCGTGTTTAACTCGTCCGCTGAGAGCTTGAGTTGAAGTTCTGAAATCCGCCGACGAAGGTCACTCACGGCGCTCTAGTTCTTAAGAGCGCTATCGACCCAGCTCTGGAGCTGTCGAACCTTCGCCACGAGCTCTTCTTGGTGTTCCTGAATCTTTCGTTTCGCTTCGACGTAATCTTCCGTTATGTCGAAAAGCGCGAGCAGCGCGGCCAAATGGGGCGCGTTCGCATTCTTAACCCTTTTTTCGGAAGCCGACAGCCGCTCAATCACGAGCGCGGTCACTTCCTCAACGAGTTTGGGATCCGCCTGCGTTTTGAGGATGATCTTCTGGCCCATGAGTGGAATTTCGATCACGTGGTTCTTCCCTGCCATAGGTAGAGATTACCGACTTCGTGGAAAAAAAGCGCCAGGAAAGCGAGGAGCAGAATCCAAAGGATTATTTTCCGTCGGTTCACGGTGACTCGATGATGATCGCGATTCCCTGTCCACCTCCGATACAGGCCGTACCGAGTCCATAACGTTTTCCCTTCCTTTTCAGGGCGTATAGGAGATGAGTCATGATCCGGGCGCCGCTCGCCGCAAGCGGATGCCCGATCGCGATGGCCCCCCCGTCGGTATTCAATTTTTCGCGGTCGATGCCCAGTTCGCGTTCGACGGCGATCGTCTGGGGCGCGAAGGCTTCGTTCACCTCGATTAAACCCATATCCGAAATCTTCATTCCGGCGCGTTTCAATGCGATACGCGAAGCCGCTGCGGGACCGATTCCCATGATTTTTGGTTCGCAACCGGCGACTCCATAAGCCACCAAGCGACCAAGAATCGGCCATTTTTCCTCGCGGGCGCGCGTCTCGGTCGAAACGACGAGCGAAGCCGCCCCGTCGACGATACCGCTCGAAACGCCGGCAGTTACGATACCGTCCTTCTTGAAGATCGGTTTTAACTTCTGGAGCGCCTCGATCGTCGTCTGCGGGCGGGCGTGTTCGTCGGCGGAAAGTTCGACGGTAGACCCTTTTTTGTCGGTGATCGGAAAGGGTGCGATTTCATCCTTGAAGCCGCCCGAATCGAGCGCTTCCTTCGCTAGTCGCTGCGAACGGAGCGCGAACTGATCCGAATCGTCACGGGAAATTTTATAGATCTCGGCGAGATTTTCGGCGGTGATCGCCATTGGAGCGCCGGCGTACGGATCGGTCAGCGCCTCGACCATCGTGTCGACCATCTCATGATTGCCCATCCGCAATCCCCAGCGCGCGCCGCGAACGGCGTAGGGACTCATGCTCATGTTTTCGATTCCTCCGACGAGGGCAACCTGCGTATCGCCCGCGCACATCTGCTGGTAGGCCTCGACGATCGCCTGGAACCCCGAACCGCAAAGTCGGTTCACGCCGAGTGCGGGAACTTCGATCGGAACGCCGGCGTAGAGTCCGATGTGTCGTGGGGAATAGATCGAGTCGGAAGCGGAATGCAGTACGTTTCCGTAAATCACATGGTCGATTTGGTCCGGACGAACGCCGGCTTGCGCGAGAGCGGCCCTCGCGGAATGGACCCCGAGTTTCGTCGGAGAGACGTCCTTCAAACTTCCGCCGTTCGCCCCGAAAGGGGTTCGCTTCGCGCCGACAAAAACGAGAGATTCTTTCATCGCTCTATCCAATCAGGTTCTCGGAGCGACTTAAAGAGGAGAAGAGCCGTCAAAATCCTGACGAGCCTGGATTTCAAAACCTGATTTGGCCTTCCGCGAAAGGCCTGGCAAAATGGAGGGAGGAGGCAATGGAATGCCTAATGAAATAGCCAGCGTTCAGACGGAAGATCTCCGCCTCAAGAACGTCCGCACCCAAATGAAAAACCGCCATGAATCGGAACTGCGCGAGATCGAAACGCACAACGGTACCGAGACGCAACGGCTCATCGAAAATCACGCCTCGCAGCTTTCGGAGCTGAAGAACGCCTACGACGTACAAATTTCCCAGGAAGCCGAAATTCTCGAGGGCCGTCTTCAAAACGTCCGCGCGGGGAATGAAGACCGGGTCGCGATCGAAAAACGCGCCGGCGATATCGAAGTCGAAAAAATCCAAAAGGCGAATCAGGAAAAGATCGAAGAGTACCGCAAGAACGGCGAAGCGCGGCTGCAGGGAATTCGCAAGGACCTCCAGCTCCAGGCCGAAGCGCTCCATAACCAGGAAAAAGAAGAAGCGCGCCGGGCTAACTACGCCGCACGCAATTCCAAATCAAAAGAAACCGGCTGATTGAGCCGGCAGGAGGCCCGAGTATGAGTTCATTTACGGATCCGAAAAACCAAGCGAGAATGAACCCCACGTCGAGCGCCGATTCCGCGCCCGGGAAAGACGCGCCGATTAAGGTCGATGGCTTCGGACAAGTCATCGCTCTCCTCGAAGTCGCCGACGAGTCTTTTCGCGAATCCCTGATCAATCGAATCGCTGCGAAAGACCCGCACTTGGCGCGGCAAATCCGCGCAACCCTCACCCGAAACTAAATCCGTCGAAGTTCTGAGCGGCTGACTAAGGTTTATCGAGGGTCAAATTCGACCCAGGCGAACGATTTCGCGAACCTAGCCCCCCGAAAGTCGGCCGGGCCCTTGCACTTACAATAGGATAAGCAGGGGGATTCATGGAAAAGCTCATTTACGAATTGCGGCCCTATTTCTTCATCATCATGGGGATCGTCGCCGTCATCGCGCGGCCCGACCGGCTGATGGTCGCATCCGCGATGATTCTGATCGGCGCCTCGGCCTATATTGTCCGGAATCGGATGAAACACCGCGCTTGGCTCGCGGAAGCCTAATTCAGAATCACGCCGTACCGCAGGCCGCGGGTGCTTACTCGCAAGCCCGGAAACCCGAGGGTTTCGAGAGCGCGCCAAAGGATCAGTGCTCCGCTCAGCAAAACGTCCGCCCTACCCGGTTCCATCCCGAGTAGGGTTTTTCTTTCCCCGACGCTTCGCCACTTCAACTCCTCGACGAGTCGATGAACGTCTCCCCGGGTGAGGTAGACGCCGTCGATCGCGGCCGAATCGAATTGAGGCAGCCCAAGCTGAAGCTGAGCCAGCGTCACCACGGTTCCCGCCACGCCCACCAATTCGGTATTCGGGGGGCATGCGGCGCGCCAGGCCCGGGCGCCCGTGAGCGCTCCGTCCACGGCGTCTCTCGCCGCCCAGAACTCCGCGTCCGTCACGGGATCCGATTTTAGAAATCGTTCGGTGAAACGGACCGACCCCATCTCTAGGCTGACGCCGTGATCCGCCGAACGAAACTCCGTCGAACCCCCTCCGATATCGATGACCGCGGATCTCGCCGGATCCATTCCGGGGAGGAGCCCGCCGGCGAACATCGAGCTCGCTTCCTCCTCACCGGAAATCGTCCGAAATCGCAGGCCGGTCTCGCGCTCGACCTGGCGGAAAAATTCCGTTCCGTTTTCAGCGTCCCGCGCGGTAGCGGTCGCCACGCCCACGACTTCGGACGGCTTCACGCCGAGCGCGGCCGCGCGGGCCGCGTAGCCGCGTAGGCAACCCAATGTTCGCGCGATCGCATCGGGGTGGAGGCGACGCGTCCGATCGACCTCCTGTCCGAGGCGAACCATCGTGGTCTGGTCGTGAACCACCGTGCGCACCGCCCCCCCCTCGACTTCCGCGACGAGGAGGAGGGCCGTATTCGTGCCGAGGTCGATCGAAGCTTTACGCATCCGGGCTCAGTGAAAGAGACCCTTCAACAGCTTCTTACCCGCGTCCTTCGCCTGATCGACGGCTTTCGCCTTCACGGCGTCCGTCGCATGGGCTTTCGTATTCCCGAAAGCGACCTTCACGAAATGCTCAGGCACTTTCCCGTAACTCGGGCACGGGGCCGTGTATTTACACGCGACCGAAACGGGAATGACGACGGGATTCGATCCTTCCGCGAGGGCGGAAGGGACGTTGATCCCGCTCACTTCGAATCCGACGTCGCGGGCGTGGGTCAGATTATAAGTATCGACAATTTCCCATTCCGCCTTCAGCTCCTGATCGATCAAGCCGACTTCGGTCGTCCCGCGAAGATCGAGCCCCTGATTTTTCACGGCCTTCGCGTTGAAGTTCGGAGCCGAGAAATGCCCGCCGGCAATCGAAAAATCGCTCGCGATGAATTCGTATTTTGACGAACCCTCCGGAAGCGATTTAATCGTCTTTCCTTTCGCGGCCGGAATCTTATCCCCGACTTTCTCGAGCGCCTTATTGATCGCGTCACTCGCCATTTTCGCGACGTCGATCGAAGCGAAAGTGGCGTCGGTAACCTTGAGTGAACCCTTCGCGTTCAGGTTTTTCTTCGCGATCTCTGGATTGAAACTCGAGCCGCTCCCATCGATCTTAAGGTTCACCCTACCGAGGACGGTGTTTTTAAAGAGCTGCATCTGGCTGGACACGGCCTTCTGCATTTCGAGGTTCGCCACCGTCGCGGCAAACGAATAGGTAGGCGTTTTCGGCGCCATCGCGACCTGGGCCTTCATTCCGACGGTTCCATCCCAGAGCTTCAGCGCGGCGGAGTCGATCGCAAAAGTGAGATTTCGCATCGAGAGTTTCGCGGCGAAATCGGCCATCTTCACGCCGTAAAACTGAATCAGTTTCAGATTCAATACGGCCACGAGCGTCGTCGCCTTCGCGATTTCGTTCTTCCGCAGCGGATCGAGGAGAGCATCCAGGTTTTCTTCCTTTGTACCGGCTCCGCCTTTCGCAGCGGACGCGGACGTCCCGCCATTCGCCGCGGCGGCAGGGGGAGGAATATTCACGAGTTGGTCGAGGTCGAGGCTCGCGGAAGTCACTTTCAGATCGATCTTCGGCTGGGAGAACGACGTCACCGTGCCGTCGATCGTGAGATCGTTTCCGGGGGCACGCAGCGTCGCGAGCAGTCGTTCGACCTTGTCGGTGACGATCTTCACCGAAAGATTCACGACCGGCTCGGATTTCAACATCGGCGACTTCGCCTTGAGATCCTTGACCGCGAGATCGGCGTTATACTGGATTTTCGACGCCGCTCCGCTCGCCTTCGCGTCGAATGAGGCCGAGCCAGAAAGGGAATAATCCTTCAGCATCGGGATGAGTTCGTTCCAGGGCGCGAGCGAGATCGTATTCGACTTTATCGTGAGGTCGACGTTCGGATCCGTTTGAAGGTTCGCGATCTTTCCGCTCAGGTCGATTTCCGCGTTAAAGAACTTCGCCGAGAGTTTCGAGATCGCGACCTGATCTTTAGAAAGGTCGAGCGCGCCCTTGATTTCGGCGGTGACGCCCTTCTTCTTGTAGAAGGCGGAAGCCGCCTGCATTTCGATATCGTCGAAATTCGCGTCCATATCGGCCGCCAAACCGCGGAACTCGCCGCCCTCGACGCGCGGGCTCGCGTGAAGGGTGACCTTAAACGGCCCGGAAACCTTGAAGACGCTTTCTTCGGCGCTCTGGAAGAGGCCGGATACTTCGACCTCGGTCGTGCGGGACAACGAAAGGTCCTTCACGCGGAAATTCAAGTTCTTCATCACCGTTTCGGACTTCGTCGCTTGGTCCTTATAGGAGAAGAGCGCGTTCCGGATATCGACGCCGAGGCGAGCGTTCGTGACGATCGCCGGTAGCTTCATTTCCGACCCGCCCGCGCTTCCGGCGGGGGCTCCGGCGGCAGCGGGAGTCCCGTTCGCCGACGTGGCCGACGTCTTCATCAGCGTCGTCACGTTCAGTTTACCGGAAGCGTCCTTGAGAACCCGGACTTCCGGATCGTTCATGCTGAAAGTCAGAAGCGGGGAGCCGCCGAAAATCGAGGACCAGGGAATCAGGACGAAAGCGTCCTTCACGGCGACGACTTTCGTGCCTTTCGCGTCGACGACGGCGAGCCCGTCGATCTCGATGCGAATCGAGCCCCAGAGACTCAACTTCAGATGCCCGAGTTCGAGCTTGCCGTTCAATTTCTCGTCCGCCGCCTTCAGAACTTGGGGCCGATATTGGTCGACGTCGACCACCATCGGGACGACGATAATCGCCGCGAGCGCGAGGAATGCAAGCGTACCCAAAACGATCAAAACCTTCTTCATGCGAGCGTTTCCTTTACGATGATGATGCCGTCAGCTTGCGCTTGACGATTTCTTGGAGCATGGCCGGGTTCGCTTTACCGCCGGTCGCCTTCATGGCCTGGCCGACGAAAAACCCGAGGAGTTTATCCTTGCCACCTCGGTATTCCGCGACTTGGCCCGGATTTGCGGCGATGATCGCATCGACCGCTTTTTCGAGGGCTCCCGTATCCGAAACTTGTTTCAAACCTTCGCGCTCGACGACCACATCGACGGCTTCGCCCGACTTCCAGGCAATCCCGATGACCGTTTTCGCCCCCGTGCTTGAAATTACGTTCGCGGACTGGAGCTTGACGATTTCCGCCAGATGGGTCGGCGTGAGTTTCGAAGATCCGAGTTCAAGGGACTCTTCATTCATCAACCGGGAAACTTCCCCACCGAGGTGATTCGAAACCGCCTTCGCGTGCGTCTTTACGTCGCCGTCGGTCGAGCCGAGAATCTTCAGCGTGCCTTCGAAGAATCGGGCGAGGGTCGCGGAGCTCGTGAGGACGCCGGCGTCGTAGCCGGAAAGCCCAAGCTCGGAGGCGTAGCGGGCCTTCTTTTGGGAAGGAAGCTCCGGGAGCGCGTCCCTCACTCGCGAAATCCATTTTTCGTCGATGTGGACCGGAACGAGGTCCGGTTCGGGAAAATAACGATAGTCGTGGGCTTCCTCTTTCGATCGCATCGAAAAGGTCTGTCCCTTCGCCGAATCCCAAAGACGGGTCTCCTGAACGATCTTCCCGCCCGACTGGATGACCGCGATTTGCCGTTCGATCTCGTACTCAATCGCCTTCTCGACGAATCGGAACGAATTCACGTTCTTGATCTCCGCGCGCGTCCCGAATTTCGTCGACCCCTTCGGC
>JAYVXM010000596.1:0-10422 GCA_043785205.1 Bdellovibrionales bacterium | reverse complement strand
TTCTTCGTTGGCTGGACTTCGACCTTCACCTGCTTCGGCGGCTCGACCTTCTTCACTTCTTCGGGTTTCGTCGGCGCCTTCTCGGGCGGCGGCGGAATTTCCTTCGCCTTCGGAAGGTTGATCACCGGTTGGTAGATGATCGTGGCGAGCCGTTCGGGAAGCTGCTCGACCTCGATATTCTGGTTCAGTTGGACATTCATCGCCGCGACAATGAACGCGGCCGTCAGGCCGAGGGAAGCGAAGAGCACGTTCCGCATGAACGGATCACGTTCGAGAAGCCGGCGCGCTTTCAGGCGCGGTGGCGCGGCCGTATACGAGAAATAGAAGTCGATATCGCCAAGCTTTACCTTCGCGAATTCGTTCTTCCCGAGGTTGAGCGTGTTCGAACCGGTGACCTGTCGAAACTGTTCGAGCGACATGAGCTGGCCCTGGCGCTGAATCACTCCACGCATGGTCGGATCGAGCGAGATCTGGTAGCCGTCGCCGCCGCGCACGGCGATCGGATAGAGCGTGCTCGAAAGCGTCGACGGAATCGCGAAATCGGCTCCGCGGTCGGCGCCGACGGTGACGTCCGCGTCGTTCACGAAATGTTCGACATCGAGGATGGTCGCGGACCATGACATGACGACTTCGAGCGCCTGTTTCGAGGTCGGCCGGTAGTCGAAAATTTCGTACACTTCACGCTCGTCCTGAAGGTTCAGCGGCGCGAGATCTTCCTTCTCGTCGGAGATCAGCTTCCCGTAGGAGGTTTCACGAACACGGTCGCTCGACTTGACGGCGTTCGGATCTTCGACTGCGAAACGCATCCGGAAACGGCCGATCGTAATTTCATCGCCGGTCTTGATGGCGGCGGTCACATGTTTCGTTCCGTTGATGAAGACGCCCGTATCGGACGCGAGGTCGAAGATCATCGCCCGCGGGCTACCGTTCGCCTCGGTGGTGATTTCGATCACGGCGTGGATCGGCGAGACGCCGTCGCCCTGGAGATGGAGGTCCGCCGAGACGACCGAGCCGAGGACGATTCGGTCCTTATTCAGGCGATAAATCCGGCCCGCGGTCGGAGCGATCTGGCTGAGGACCACGAGGTGCCTCGGGGCCCCGGCGGCGACGGGAATATTCGCGGAAGTCGGAGTCGTGGGTTTCGTCGGTTTTTCGCTCATATCGCTTTCCTATTTCGCCATCACCACGTCGCGAAGCATTTCGCGGTGGAAGTTTTTCCGGCGTTTCACGAGGGAATCGAATTTTTCGTCGGTCTTACGCTGAAAATAAAAATCGCCGGGATTCCGGAGTTCGCCGGTAATCGAAAGTCCTTCGAAGTCGACGTCGGTTTGTTTCGGATAGACGACTTTCGGCGCGTGCTTAGCGGGCGTCGCGGTCTTCGTCCGCGCGTGGACCGCGGGTCGGCCCTCCGCCGCCGACGCGTGCATGGCGTAGAGGAGCCCGGCCCCGAAGGATACCATTCCGATTATCCCGAGAATCATTGCCCGAAAAGACCAAGTCATTTGGAGCCCTTCTTCCATTCTTTACAGAGTTCGCCGAGGTGCTGAACCGACTGCCGCTCGTAGCCGGAAGTCTCGTCGAGCAGCTTTTTCGTCAACTTCATGCATTTCCCCGGATCGGCGCGCGCTACGCGCGCCGCCTGGTGGTAAATCACACTCGGCCGGTCGGAGTCGCCGCCCGCCTTCGTCGCCCTCGCGAACATCGCTTCCGCGGCCGGGAAGTCCCCCTGCCCCTGCTCGGAGATCGCGATCCCGTCGAGTACGTCCGGCTGGGGGGCGACCGCCGCGACCTGGGTCCAGTATGGCTTCGCCTTGGTGAAGATCCGGTAGTAGTTCAGGATCGCGCCGCGGTTGAATTTCGCGGCGAGGAAGAGCTCGTCCTTCGCGATCGCCTGCTTGAAGTATTCGTTCGCTTCCGCGATCCGGATCCAGTCTTCCTGACCGGCGCCGGACGCGATCAATACGCCCCGATTGTTCAGCGCCGCCGCGGCCTTCGGATTCAGGAGGAGCGCGCGTTCGTACGCGATCTTCGCGACGAGCGGCTTTCCGTCGCCCCAGAGGAGATTTCCGTAATCGATCCACGCGGCAGAACTCTTCGCGTTCTCGACGAGGGACTGCCGGATCCGTTCGAAAGCGTTCCCGCGTCCCTCTTTCGCGCCGTCCGCGGGTTGGCCGCTCAGGCGGTATTTATCCCGGAACCCCTGAGCGCGATTCGGGAGCGACGCTCCGTAATCGGTCAGCCGATCCGCGATCGTCGGGAGCATCGGCGAGAGAAGCTCGCGCTCGACGGCCTTCTGGTAGGCCGTCCGCCAAGTCTCGATCGCCTTCGCGCGAAGCGGGTCACTCACGGATTTGAGTCCCTTGCGGAAGCCGGCGACCGCCTCGGGGGTCGCCGTTTTCGGCGGTTCGATCTGATCGACTTCGTCGGCGAACGCCATGACCCAGTTCGCGAGCCGGTCGAGGGCCGCGACCGCCCACGGGCCCGCGACTTCCACGACGGTCTGATAGGAATCGTTCAATTTCTTCAAGAACATGAGCCGTTCTTCGAGCCCGCGCTTCAATTTGTCGTCCGGGAGCGAGAGCTTGCGGAATTGGGTATCGCGCTCGAGCGTCGTCGCGAGGTGGTACCGAGCGTAGCCGATCCACGGCGACGAATCGCCGCCGGTCGAGCGGACGCCGTGCTTCCCTTTCGTCGGCGCGGAACTTCCGCGCGCGGCGACGGCGCGGTACGTGCGTTCCGCTTGGGGCAAAGTTTCCAGGCGGGTATAGAGGTCGGCGAGCCGTGCTCCGCACTCCGCCGAAGCGGCGTTGTTCTCCTCAAAGCAGGACTTCAGATACTTCACCGCTTGGGGTTCGTTCTTCGAATAGTCGTACCACTCGGCGAGCGAGAGCGCGATCTGACCGCGGTTCGCCGCCGACTTGAAGTTCTCGAGATAATAACGAAAATCGACCGAAGCTTCCGTGAGATTTCCCGCCCCCTCGTAGAGGCGACCCGCGATTTCGAGCGAATCCGGATCGCCGCGGCGGCCGAGGATACGAAAGAGCGCGCCGGCCTTTTCGAATTGGCCCATGATGATCGCGTTCGTCGCGACGTCGCGGAGGGAATCGGCGGCGAGTTTCGAGTCGGAGTACTTCGCGACCCACTTCGAAATCGCGCGGGTGGCGGACTCGTAGTCCTGGGCAGAGAGATCGTTCCGAACGGCGCTTTCGAACGCTTTCTCGGAAAGTTCTCGCTTCGGCTCGTGAAGGGCGAATTCCTCGTAACCCTTCGCCGCGGACGCGAAGTCCTTCGATTTTTCTTGGCCGGCGATCACGCCGATCTTGATCCGCGCTTCCTCCTGATCGAGGAACGCCGCGAGGGAACCCTTCTGGAGCTTCTGATCAGCCAGAATCAGTCCCGGGTTTTTCCGGATATCCGCCGCGACCGCTAGGAAATCTTCGGCCTGGGCCGATCCCTTTATTTCTTCCGCCCGCTTCGGCATCCGGTCAGCGTACATCTGGGCCCGCAGCCGGGCCGCAGTCAAGGCCTGGGCGGAATCGGGGGCGAGCTGGATGAGCTTTTTGATCCGGCCTTCCGCCTCGTCGAAGCGCTTCGGGTTTCCGGCGATCGCGACGATCACGTTTAGCCGAGCCTGGAGTCCTTCCGTCTTCGCGCCGAAATTATCCGCGACGTAATCGGAGGCTTCGACGAAGTCCTTTTCGTACGCGGCG
Source organism: Bdellovibrionales bacterium (assembly GCA_043785205.1). GTDB lineage: Bacteria > Bdellovibrionota > UBA1018 > UBA1018 > UBA1018 > JACMQW01. The sequence goes on along the minus strand of JAYVXM010000596.1, from coordinate 6,712 downwards.
GACTCTTCCGGTTTCGCGTCCTTCTTCGTCTTCGCGATGGTTTCGCCGAGCGACGTCATCCAAAACGCGGCCGCCTGCTTCGCGTACCGTTCGTCCTTCGAGCGAATCACCTGCTTATAGAGGAACGCGGCGTCCGCCGGCTTTCCCTGATCCCGCTTTACTTCCGCGAGGTACATTTGGATTTCCGGCGTTTCCTTCTTCTCGTCCGACTTCGCGAGGAACTGGTTCAGGTAAACCGTGTAGAAGTTCTCGGCTACGGCGAGCGAATTCTTATTCTGGGTCTTCCGGAACTCCTCATGCGCGTCGACGGCGGTTTTCCGCACGAGGACGCGGAGGTTCTTCGCCGCGACCGCGGTATCGTCGTCGTCGCCACCTTTCGGGACCTCGACGCCCTGGATCCGCTTGAGGGCGACGGCGTACTGGCTTCGGCGAAGGTCGAGGTCGAAAAGCTTCACGCGAACGCGAAACGCGGCCTCGTCGTTCGGATTCGTCTTGAGGAGCGATTCGTAGACCTGGACGGCCTTCGCGGTCTCCGCGTTCCGTTCGTACTGGGCGCCGAGCCGCTCGAGGGTCTTCGCATAGAAATCCTTCCCGCCGCCGACCTGCTTGAAATACGCGAGCGCTTCGTCGACCCGACCGCTCTCGGTCATGAAGACGGCCATGTCGCGTAGCGATTCGTCGCGCAGGCTGAGGAATTTCTCGTCCTTCGCCCCTTCCGCGATCGCCTGCTTCATCGTCGAGACGGCCTTGTCGTATTGCTTCAGGCGGTAATGGGACCACGCTTTTTTCTGAAGAAGCCGCGGAAGCGCCGCCCCCTGGTAGGTCGGGAGCGCGAGCTCGTAATATTTCAGGGCCTCGCGGTAGTCCGCGCGGAGGTAAGCCGATTCGGCGACCGCGCGATAGGCTTCGCCGACGTACGGCGATTCGGGGAACCGCTGGGTCAGCTGCCGGAAGGCGTTCACCGAGTTCTTCTCTTCCTCGAGCTCGTCGTAATAGACGCCGAGAAAGTAGTAGATCTGATCGAGCTTCGGATGCTTGATCCCGAGGTGAAGGACTTCTTCGCAGGCGCGGATCCCAAGCCGAAGGAACGGCTTCGAGTTCGTCCGGTCGATGAACTTGTCGGCGGTGCCGGCGGCGAGGCGGGTCTCGTGGACCTTCCCTTCGTTCAGGAATTCGGCCCGGTAGGCTTCGAGGTAGGTCTCGGCGAGGCGGACATAGAGATCCGCCTTTCGGTTCGTCGGGAGTCGGCGGCCGAGGGCCTTCTTGATTTCGGCGAGTTCCTGGTTCCGAAGCTCGCGGATCTTGTTCTCGTCGGGGGTCCGGACGGAGGCCATTTCGGAAGCCGGATACGGCTCCGCGCGCACGGATGCGGTGCCGAGGGCGAGCGTGAGGCTCGCGATTAGGATCGCGAGGAGTCGGTAGCCGACGGGATTTGCCGGCTTATTTTCCACATTCGGATTCGAGACCAAAGATGTAATCTCCTAGTTCGTCGTTCCAAAACTCGCCATTGAAGGTCCAGAACATCTGATTGTCTTTCCGGATCGGGCGGACGTTTCCGCGGGAACGCTCGTCGTCCTCCGCTTTCGCGTGGGTCACCTTCCGGATGAGCTTGTCTTTAGCGCGCCCGAGCATTTCGAGGCGAATGAACGAAATCTTCTCGAAATCGGCCACGAGGACGCCGTGGTGATCGATGAGCGAGTTCTTCACGTACGCGCCGCCGAGCTGGTGGATCGTCTTCCGGCGCCACTTGAGCACTTCGGTGAGGAAGGCGGAAAGGCCGGAATTCGCGTTCGCGCCGGTCATCCGCGCGAACGCGGTGATCACTCCCCGCTCCTTATCGAGCGAGGAATCCTGGGTCGTGAGGTCGGAGAAGTACGGTCCGCGCACGAACCGGTTCGCCAGCCGCCCGACGGGATCTTGGGTATCGCGCTTGTCCTTCAGCGTCCGCACCCCGAGCTGGTAGAACGCCTCGAGGTTTCCCGCGTTCGATTCGACGAAACGCTTCACCTCGCGCCCGATATCCGTGTAGCGGGCGTTGAAATCGTCGATCGCCTTTTGGGTATCGTCGTAGAGACAAAGGGAGAGGAAGGTTTGGGCGCGGAGGACTTCGACTTCGCTATTGAACACGAAATCAAGCGCGGGGGCTTTGTAGGTGACGAGCTTTCCGAGCGTGCGGTTGAATTCGCGCTTCGCGAACGCGTTCCAGGCTTGCTCGAAAAGAATTTCCGGCCAAACGCGGCTCGCCTACGGAATCCGGTCGTACGCTTTTTCGGCCTCGTCGAATTTTTCGCCCTGGTACCAGGCCCGGGCCTCGTCCGCCGCGCAACGCGCCTCGAGATCCTTGCTCTCATTCACCTGGCTCCGATAGCGCGGGCTCGCCGTATCGACCTCGGTAACCACGAGCGGAGCGTATTTCTGGCAATCCCGGAAATCGTCGACCGCCTCGTCGACCCGGCCCTGGATCGTCAGCGTCGTCCCGCGGAGCTCGAGCGAAAACGGATAGAGGCGGCTCTGGGTCTTGATCTGATTCAAGTACTCGAGCGCGCGATTCATATCGTCCTTCAGAATCGCCGCCTTCCCGAGCGAGAAAAGGTAGGCGCTCCGATTGATCGCGTCGTAGTCCTCGAATTTCGTGTTCCGGATCAGGTAGTCCCGAAGGACGTCCGGGCCCACGCGGCCGAGGATCGTTTCCGTCTGGGTGAGCACGCGCCGGATGGCCGCGCGATCGCCGGACTCGACGGTCTGAATGAAGAAGTAGGTCGCCGAATTCCAAAGCCCCGCCTTCACGAGGGCGAGCGTCACGTAGCTATTCGCCTCCGCCTTCGTCGCCGGGGTCTCTTGGGAAGACGCGTACGCGTAGCGGGCGGCCGTGAAGTACTGGCCTTGATTGTAGAACGCCTTTGCCTGGGCGAGCGAATCCGACGGCGCCGCGGCTCGGGAGAGCGTGGGAAGGCCGGCGAGGACGAGGACAAGCGCGGTGAGAATTCCGCGAATCGTCATAGACGGAACCCCGCCCCGATCGTGAAGTCCGAACTATTGAAGAAGGTTTCGTCGCCGGTGACCGCGCGCGAAGGCGCCTTGAACCAGGCGTTCGTGAAGTCGAGACGGACCACGAAATTTTCGGTGACGTGGAAAATCTGGCCCGTTCCGAGATAATAGGCGGTCAGGCTTTTCGACGCCTGGGCGATGCCCGCGCTCGCGGATCCGGGAATCATATCGGCGTTCATCGTGCCGAGCCCGCCCGAGAAATACCAATCGAAATAGAGGACGGTGTTGAAGACGTTGATCTTCGCGTACCACGGAACCCAGTGGAGAAGCGCGCCGACCTGATTCTTCACTTCGATGACGTCGGGACGAACCGAAGTCGAGGCGAGCGCTTTCGCGGTGTCGTTTTCCTTGTTCGAGAAAATCGAATAGAAAATCTCGATGCCCCACGACTCGTTAAAATAATAAGCGAGTCGCGGATCGATGACATAACTCTTCCGGTACGCGTTGGTGTTCGCGAACCCGAGTCCGAGCGTGATCATCGGCCGATTCGCTTTCCGGAATTTTCGGTTCTGCAGAACCGAAACTTTCTTGTCCGGATCGAGCCAGCTGAAATTATATTCGTTATCGGAGTCCTGACCCTCTGCCGCTTCACTCCATGAAGCAGCGACGACGCTTAACCACAACGCCGCCATCAGGACCAAGAGGAGCTTTACCACCCAATTTCCATGGCGTTTCATGATGTTACTAGTCTAACTGCCGTTCCGGAGCCGAACCAATTCTTTTTGATCAGGCGGAACGCGGAGCGCGCGATTTTACGTCAGCCGTTTGACTGCTCGAGCGAACGTTTTCCTTCCGGGCATCGCTCGAGGTGATCGCACACTTCGCAAAGCGAGCTCGGCCGCGGCTCTCCGGGTTTTCCGCGAAGGATCGCTTCGGCTTTTCCGCGAAATTCGGCGAGGCGATTCGGCTCGAGCGGGACCTCGATTTCGAGGACCTGACCCTCCGCGATATGGACGAGCAGCGCGCGGATTTTTCCGCGCGCTTTCGGCACGAGCGCCTCGAGGGCCCAGGCGTAGAGGTTCAGCTGGGTCCGGTACGTCTCGAGCAGCTCGGCCTCGGACTTCGACCGGGCAGTCACTTTGAAATCGAGGATTGCATACGATCCGTCGGCCGCGCGGACGAGGCGATCGAGAGCGCCGATCAGGGTCGCGGTCGTTCCGCCGGGAATCGGAACCTCGAACGCGAGTTCTTTCCAAGCTTCCGCCCCCCCACCGAGCTTCATCCAGGGCGAACCCTCCATCCAGGTGATAACCGGCGCGGCTCGGAACGCCGCGGCCCCGAGGATCCGCTCGAGTTCAAGGAGTCCGTCGGCCTCTTCGAGCTCGAGCGCGCGGTGAACGCGCGTGCCGATTTCGGATTGGGGAATCTTCGGTTTTCGGACGGCGCCGCGATCGGCGCGACGGTCGGCCGCGTTTTCCTCGCGCGCCTTCTCGACGGCGATGAACTCTCTCCACTCCTCGTCCTCGGTCGGGGCGAGCGGGCGGATGACCGTCCATTCGTAGTTCCGCTCGCATCGCGAAAGGAGGTTCCACTCCGAAACGGAATGGCGCGGACGGCGCGGCTGGAAAGAGGCGCGTGTCTTCCCGGCCCGCTCGACCGCCGCCGCGGCACGGAGACGTTCGTCGGCGTCGGCCACGAAATCCGGCAACGCGGGCGGGCGGGCCGGCGTCTGGATTTTCGGTCGTTCCTTCAGCGCGGGCTCGATCCAGCCCCGCCAGAAATCGACGGTCGTGAAATCGGCGATCTTTTCCCGATGCTTCGCGATCCCCTCCCGTTTCTTTTCGTCGTCGGTGGTCGGAAGGACGAGGAGTAGGCGCGTCTTCGCGCGGGTGAGCGCCACATATAGGACGCGCTTCGATTCGGCGAGTTCCTTCTCCGCCTCGAGTTTTTTCCACTCCAGCTCGACGGAATCCTTTCGGAGCCGCTCGCCGTTTTCGTCTTTCCCCGCGAGATACGCCCCCCGTTCGCGGTCCCAGAAAAAGAGCGGCGTCTTGCTCGCGTGCTTCGTCTTCTCGGGAAAATCGAGGAGGATAACGTGGGGAAATTCGAGCCCCTTCGATCCGTGCACGGTCATCACGCGAAGCTGGCCGGCGTTTTTCGGCGGCGGCACCGCGCGATCGCGCCGATCCTCGTCGCACGCGGCGAAGATCCGGTCGGCGACCCGCTGAAAATCGAGTCCCTCCTCGGTGAGCTCCTCCGCGCGATGCCAGAGCGCGAGCGCGGCGACGCCGAGCTCCTCCTCCGCGCCCGGAAGTTCGAGGACCCGAAGGAAGAGCTCGCCCGGGCGGATCCGTCCCGGATGGAGGCGAAGCGGCCGGAGAAGGCGCGCCGCCGGGTGATTCGAGCGGAGAAACGAGTGGAGCATGCCGGGATCGGTCGTCCGCCAACGCTCGAGCTCGGCGTCGGGCACCCCGATCCAGGGCGCGCGAAGAAACGCGTAACCCGCGATCTCGTTCGCCGGGTTCGCCCACCAGCGAAGAAAGCAGGCGAGTTCCCGCGCGCGCGGGTCGTTCCAGAGGAGTCCCCCGCTCTCGATCGCGAGCGGGATCCCCGCGGCGGTCAGGGCCTTCAGCCATTTCTCGTTCTTCCCGCGAATCGTCCGGAGGAGAAGCGCCATGTCCGAGAGCGGAATACCGCGCGCGACCTCGCCCTGGATCAGGCGCGCGAGAATTTCCGGCGAACGCACTTCGGCGAATTCGACCGGCGGAATCTTCGGATCGGGGTCGAGACCAGGGGTGAGCGCCTGGTAGGGCATGTCGCTGGTCGTGAACGCCGGGGCGCAGACGGCGTTCGAGAAATCGAGGATGCCGGGAACGCTCCGGAAATTCCGGGTCAGCGCGACCTGAACCGGCATGCGGGAACAGAAATCCTCGAAGACCGAGACGTCGGCGTCGCGAAAACGGTAGATCGACTGCTTCGGATCCCCGACGACACAAAGGTTCGTCAGCCCCGGACGGGCTAGCCGGGTGAGTATCCGCGCCTGGACGGGGTTCGTATCCTGGAACTCGTCGACCATGATGAGATCGAATCGCTTCCGATAGTCGTCGGCGACGGCGTCGTTCTCGAGGGCGCGCGCGGCGCCGAGTTCGAGGTCGTTGAAATCGAGCGCGCCCCGGCGGCGCTTGAGGCGATCGTAGCGCTCGAGCGCGAACTCGGCGAGGAGCCGAAGCTCCGGTGCGTTCTCCATGCGAACCAGCACGCCGTTCGCCTGAAGGTCGCGCACGCGTCCGAGAAGCTTATAGAGCTCGCCGCGCGTTTCGCGCTCGGCGAGCTTCGCGAAGGCCGCCTCGACCGTCGGAGGGAGCTCCTCGAAAAAGAGCCCGTCGAGCGCCTGGGACCAGAGCGTCGCCGCCTCGGTTTCCGAAAGCATCACTTCGTCGCCGTCGAAACCCGCCTCCCGCGGATATTCGCGGATGATCGACGAGCAGAATCCGTGGATGGTCGCGACGACGTGGCCCTGAAGCGGTCGTCCCTGGAGTTCGAGCGTGAGTCGCGTCAGTTTCGCGCGAAGATCGCTCGCCGACTTTTCGGTGAAGGAAACGGCGGCGAACCGCGCGGTCGGCTTCCGAACGAGAAGTGCGCGCACTTTCTTCACGAGCGTGAAGGTCTTTCCGGAACCGGCGCCCGCGAGGACGGCGATCCCCGCCTCCCACGATTCGATGAC
>JAYVXM010000595.1:0-3238 GCA_043785205.1 Bdellovibrionales bacterium | reverse complement strand
CGCGATCCAAGCTTGAAAACGAGCGCCTGGATTTTCCTAAGTCGAGGCGATGAACTTCGTTGACGGAAAGGAGGCGCGTTCGATATATCCACTCACCTATGTTGCATCAGAAGTCTTATCAGGCCAAACAAGTGGGTCCGCATTTTTTCGAGCCGATCGGCCCGAACGCTCCGAAATGGTACGTCATCGACGCGAAGGACCAAGTCGTCGGCCGCATCGCCACGCTCATCGCGAAAGTGATCATCGGCAAGCATAAGCCGACTTTCACCCGTCACGCGGATTCCGGCGATTTCCTCATCGTTCTCAACGCGGATAAGATTCAACTCACGCGTTCGAAGTGGACGAAGAAAAATTACTACGACCACACCGACTTCGTCGGCGGGCTGAAAATCAAGTCGGCCAAAGAACTTCACGAACGTCACCCAACCGAGATTCTTCGGCGCGCCGTTTGGGGAATGACCGGCAAGACTTCCCTCGCTCGCCACCAAATGAAGAAGCTCAAGCTCGTCATCGGCACCGAGCACGAACATGGCGCCCAAAACGCTCAGCCGCTTCCGATGGCTGCGACCCGCAAGACGGTCGCCGTTAAGAAGAAGTCCGCTTAATCTTTAGACAGTAGAAAGCAATAAATGGAAAAACAAATTCATCGAGTCGGTAAGCGGAAGTCGGCGATCGCCCGGGTGTATCTCCGTCAGCGGGTCGCCGAAACCGGCGCCATTCGCGTGAACGGCCGTTCCTTCGAAGATTACTTCCCACGGCCGAGCTCCCGCCTGATCATCATGCAACCGCTCGAGCTGACCCAAACCGTCGGCCGTTTCGATATTCACGTGAATGTCATGGGTGGAGGCCTTTCCGGCCAAGCCGGCGCCGTGAAGCACGCGATCTCCCGCGCGCTCCTGAACGTCGATCCGACCTACCGCCCGAGCCTGAAAAAGGCCGGCCATCTGACTCGCGATAGCCGCGAAGTCGAGCGGAAGAAGTACGGCCTCGCCGGCGCTCGCCGCCGCTTCCAATACTCCAAGCGTTAATCCCTGATCGCCCTTCGGGCGAATCGCGGCGTATTGATCGTAAAAATCAAAAGGCCCGGCTCCGGTTTGGAGTCGGGCCTTTTCTTTGGGTATTCGGCGTCTATTTCGCCAGGACTTCGCGAAGATCGACTTGATTCGAAGCGAGCGGGTGGTCGCCGACGATTTTTTCCGCGACCTTCTGCCAATCGGCGAGGGTGAATCGAATCTGTACGGAACGATCGGGCCGGGGTTCGAAGCCGAACGGAAACCCCGCGTAGTTCCGCGGGAAGATGAAGATTCGTTTCTGATACGAGATCTCGATCTTGTCCGCGTTGAATTGATGAACGTTCCCGGTGATCGGCACTTCGGTCAGCCCGGCGGGATTCCGCGTGCCGGACGCGACGGCCGAAATCGCGAAGAGGAAAAGGAGGGTCGTCAGCGCCGGCCGCATTTTAATTCCCTTTAAACGCATCTTTGGCATCCTTGATCTTTTGGACTCCGGACTTTCCTTCTGGTTTCAGGAGCCCGCTCTTCATAGCCGCCTGAGTCGTCTGAATGATTCGGCTGTCGGCGAGACACGTGATTGGATCGATATTATCCGGCGTACAGGATTTTCCGTCCGGCGGAAGGCAGGCGACGTCCATCGGATCGGTGACGAGTGCCTTGTCGGTTTTATGCGCGCCGATCATCTCCGTCGGGCGATCGGCGGCGTTATCGAGCGTGAGTTCGCGGGAAAGTCCGTTCTCGTAGCTGGAGAAGAAGTTTCGGCGTCCCCGCTTTTGGGAGTCGGTGAGTTCGCCTCCCTTGGGATGGAACTCTCCCGCGGTCATCGCCCAGGTCGCACTTTCGTGATCGAGATAGACGTCGTCGGACGCTTCCCGGCTCGGGTTCACTCCGCCGAGGGTCGTCGTTCCGTAGGTGTCCGGCAGTTTGCTGTTTTTAGCGTCCTTTTCGGCAACCCAACCGCTCCAAAGATCCGATTCCATCGCGTTTTGGATCGTCTCGAGGCTCATCCGCGAGGTGATGTATTTTCGGGATCGCGCGACTTCGCGAACGGTGAGGCAGGTCTGATTATTTCCGAAGGCCGCGCCGTTTTTGATGCCGTCGTCGATCTTCGCGATGAGGTCTCGGTCTTGCTTGGTGACCGAAGGATCGAGATGGGCGGCGAGACAATCCGTTTGACTCGGAGCGGGCGTGATCGGTACGGCGGCGAGTTTCTGGGTGAGCTTCGGAATCCGCATCAGATCGTAGAGGGCGCCGAGGTCAGGGTTCTTATTTGCCGGATCGATATAACTTCGCACGTCGCCACCGATTTGATCCGAACCGGCCCACTTCATCGCGTCGCCGTTGTAATACCGTCCGACGTATCCTTCTTTTTTCGGATCGAGACGGGGTTGAAAGGTTCTCTGCCAGGATTCGGGAATGATCGGCTCTCCGGCCGCATTTTTCGGAAGCCCGAGTAGTTTCAAGCGACGCGCTTCTTTGATCTTAAAATTCAGGATTCCGCGTTCGTCCGTCGAATCGGTAACTTCCTTTGCGGCCGCGATATCGGCGAGCGATGGAACGCCGGCTTGCTTGAGGGCGTCCTCGAATTGCTTCTTACGTTTTGTTTTATCCCGTTCGGCGGGGAAAATTCTTTTTTCTCGAAGTTCACAGCGAATCGTACCTGTGCAGGCCTTCACGACTCCGCTCGACCCGGCCCCATTGCAGCTGACCGCTGCGGTTCCGAAAAGATCGGGGACGAATTTGTCCTCGTCGCGAGTGCGTTCCTGACCGGAAAGGAACGTCTGATCGGCCTGCAACGATGGATGCGAAGGACCGTTTCCTCCGCCGCCAGCGTAGCTAAACCATTGCGGCTTCACGCGATTCCAAGTGCATTCCATCGCTTTGCGAAAGTTTTCGAAGTCGGCGGCCGTTTCCGATTTTTTACCCGTACTGGTGTCGCAGACGGGAATTTTCAGCTCCGAGCCTGCGGCGATTTTATTCGTTTTCTTGTCCCACTTCGAACCCAGAGTGAAGGCGGATGGATCCTGATTATAGCTTTTAAGCGTGAATGGGAGCTCCATTCCGATCGCGGCGGCGATTCGCTTGCACCGATCGATCGTAGCGGATCGCACGGCTTCGTCCGACTTCTCTTTCGCGTCGACGTTCGCGCAGAAAGGAAGCGATTCGAGGGTGCCGAACGCGAGGGCCGAGAGGACGCTTCCGTCGACCGTAATCTTTTTTCCATC
>JAYVXM010000594.1:0-10478 GCA_043785205.1 Bdellovibrionales bacterium | reverse complement strand
GCAGGAATTCTCGAAACAGCTTTTCATGAATCCGAAGGCGCTCTTCGCTTCGGCGGGCGTGATGGGTTTCATGGGCGTGATTCCGGGCCTTCCGATCGTTCCGTTCTGGGCGATCGGCGGCGGCCTTTTCGGTATCGCCCGCCGAATCACGAATAAAGAACGACAAAAGAAGGCCGCCGACGACGCGAAGGTCGCGCTTGACAAGGCGAAGCCCGGCCAGGAGAAGCTCGAAAACCTCCTCCAAGTCGACACACTCGAACTCGAAGTGGGTTACGGCTTGATCAATATCGTCGACGCCGATCAGAACGGCGACCTCCTCGAACGGATCACGAACATCCGGAAGCAATTCGCCCTCGACTACGGAATCATCGTCCCGCCGCTCAGAATCCGGGACAATCTCGAGCTCAAGCCGGGTGACTACCAGCTCCTCCTCAAGGGAGTCCAGATCGGGCAGGGAACCCTCATGGTCGGCCACCTCCTCGCGATGGATCCGGGGAACGTGAACGAACCGATCGCGGGCATTCCGACGAAGGAGCCCGCGTTCGGGCTCGACGCGCTCTGGATCACCGCTCGGCAGAAGGACGACGCGACGTTCGCGGGTTATACGGTGGTCGATCTTTCGACCGTGATCGCGACCCATCTCACCGAGCTCGTTCGTTCGCACGCGCAAGAACTTGTCGGTCGCCAGGAGCTCCAGCAGCTTCTCGACGCGCTGAAGACGAGCGCGCCGAAGGTCGTGGAAGACGTCATTCCGGCTCTCCTTCCGGTCGGCGCGGTGCTCAAGGTCCTGAAGAATCTTCTCCGTGAAGGGGTTTCGATCCGCGATCTCAAGACGATCCTCGAGGCGCTCGCGGAAGCGGCGCCGACCCAAAAGGATCCGCAGCTCCTCACCGAACACGTACGAACCGCGCTCGCGCGGAGCCTCACGAAGAAGCTTGTCGGTCCGACCGGCGAACTCGGTCTCCTTACCCTCGATCGCCAGATCGAGGAATCGATCGCGGCCGGGATTCTCCAGACCGACCAAGGCCAGCAGCTCTCGCTCGAGCCGGATTTTGTCCGCAAGCTGATCGCCGAGCTGAACCAGTGGGTCGTCGAGGCGCTCCAGCACTCGTCGACGGCCGTCGTGCTCTGCAGCCCGATGATTCGCCACCACTTGAAGACGCTTGTCGATCGGTTCATACCCGGCGTGATCGTTCTTTCGCACAATGAAATCAGCCCAAATGTGAACGTGAAAAGTCTCGGAACCGTGACGCTGCCGCCGGCCGCTTGATTCTTTTTCTTAGAGGTAAACGATGCAAATCAAGAAATTCGAAGCCCCCTCGATCCAAGAAGCCCTCGAAGCGATCAAACGCGAGCTCGGTCCGGAAGCGATCATCCTCCAGACGAAGCGGAACCGAAAAGGCTTCGGTCTGATGGGCGGCGCGAGCGTCGAAGTGACGGCCGCGATCTCCGACCGATCGATGAATAAGCGGGTCTTCACCGAGAGCCGTCTTCCGGACGCCGGACGCGAAACACTGAGAAATTTGACCGCGTCGCGCCAAGCCGACATCCTCGAAAAGACCGTGGAGCGCGCCGAGAGAAAGGCCGCGATCCAAGTTCCGAAGAAAATGACCGAGCGTCGCTACGTCGACATCGATTCGCACGAGATTCCGGTCACCGCCGCGGCTCCCGCGCAACGGGCCCGCGCGTCCGTCGCGCCGCCGCGGGAAGCCGAGCGGGTGATCGAACGTTCCGTCGCCGGCCCGCTCGAGGAGGAAGTGCGCCACCTGAAGCGGATGATCGAAGAACTCAAGATCGCCCAGGACGATGCCGGCGCGATGGGGACAACGTTCGCGAGCCAGCTCCACGACAATCCGGCGCTCACCGACGCCTTCGAACACCTCCTGATGAACGGGGTCGATAAGCGCTACGCCCTCGGGCTCGTGAAAAAGGCCGGCTTCGAGCTCGGACCTCAGGAAGCGAAGAATCCGGACGCCGTCCTGGACCAGGTGACTTACGAAGTGATGAGCGCGCTCGACACGCTGAATCCCCTCGAGAATCTCCTCCCCGGCACGCGCGGCGAAGCGGGACCGTTCTGTCTCGCGCTCGTCGGCCCGACGGGGGTCGGGAAGACGACTTCGCTCGCCAAGCTCGCCAGCCTCGCCGTCTTGAAGAAGAATCTCCGCGTCGGGCTGATTAATCTCGACGTCTATAAGATCGCGGCGTTTGACCAGCTCCAAACCTACGCGAAGATCCTCAATATTCCGTTTCGTTCAGCGTCTAACCTCGAGGAACTGAAGTCCTCGGTCGCGGACTTCCGTTCGCTCGATCTCGTGCTCATCGATACGACCGGTCGTTCGCAGCGCGACGAGACGAGTCTAAAGGAAATGTCCGAACTCATTCGGTCGCTCGAAATTCCCGTCCAAATCCATCTTTGCGTGGCTAGTCCGACCCGGGATCTCGAACTCTACGACATCGCGAATCGTTTCTCGGTGTTCAAACCGACGGGCCTCGCGGTCACCAAGCTCGACGAGTCGTCGTTGTTCGGTTCGATCTTCAACGTCGCGAATCGCGCTAAACTGCCGCTCAGTTTCTTCACGACCGGTCAGCGCGTGCCCGAAGATCTCGAGGACGCGTCCCGGGAGCGCGTCGCTTCGCTCATCATGGATCTTTAGCCATGAAAGATCAGGCGGATACCCTACGGCGACTCATGCTCACGCGGGAACGCTCCCGTCCGATCGCCACCGACCCGGCGATCTCCGTTTTTCTCGCCCCGGAAGTCCGTAAGGCGCGCCTCTTTTCGCCGCGGGAGCTCGCGATCGTCGCGCGCGAGCGATCCGCGGATTTCCGCATTCGCGACGAAAGCGATCCGATCGCGGCGGGCGGCGGAAACCCGAAGATACTCGGTCGGCTCGGCGTCGTCAGTGGCGACGAAACCGATATCATCGCGTGTTATCAGCGCGTGAAGGGACTCGCCCGCGACCGGGGTGTCAAAAAAATGGACATTCTCGTCTGCGTGGCCGGCGACGGTGTGGAACCGGAATCCCAGGGGCGCCGCATTTTCACTCAGCTTTTCGAAGTCTGCCGACGTTTTCTCGACATTGATCTCGCGTATATCGGGACGTTTTCGCGCGGTGAAAAAATCCGCGACAACCTCGCGATCTCGAAATATCTGATACACTATCAGTGTGGGCAGGATGCCTGATTGGCGGGTTTTAATATGCCAGAAAAAAAGCCAGGGAATAGGCGGGGTGGTGCGATGGCGCTGAATCAAGGAATTCAGAAATACCGGGAATCGGCGAAGGCAATGACCAAGGCGAAAGCCTCGGAGAAAGCGCCCGAAAAGATCCCGGCCGAGAAGCCGGACGCGAGAAAAGCGAAGGCTCCCCCGACCAAAGCGGCCGCGGGGAAGGCGACGGAAAAGTCGACCACCGAGAAAAATATCGAAAAAACCCTGAAGGCCGCGAAACGCGAAAAAGGCGCCGAGGCCGTGAAGGTGGAAACTTCCGCGCGGGCGAAGACCGCGGCCGCGAAAGCGGTTTCGGCGAAGCCCCCCATGAAGGCGCCGGTAAAGGGAAAGACTTCCGCGAAAGCGGATGCCACCGACGAAGAGGAAATCGAAACCGAGTCGACGCTCGAAGCCGGCGCGGAAATCGCCGAGCCGATCGCGGAGGAAGAGGTCGAGCTCCAGAAGGAACTCGAAGCCGAAATCGCGCGCGACGCCGTGCAGACTTCGTCCCTCGTGAAGGAAGATTACTCGCCGGTGAATTCGACGCGCGATCGCCTCGTCGTCGAGTACGCGCCACTCATCAAGTATATCGCCCAAAAGATCGCGGCCCGGCTCCCGACGAACATTGAGCTCGACGATCTCATCTCGAGTGGAGTCATCGGACTTATGGACGCGATCGAGAAGTACGACGCTTCCCGCGACAATAAGTTCAAGACCTACGCCGAATTCCGCATCCGTGGCGCGATCCTCGACGAGCTTCGCGCCCAGGACTGGGTTCCGCGATCCGTCCGCGAGAAGGCGAAAGCCCTCGAACGCTGCTACGTTCGGATCGAACAGCAGAAGGGACGCCAGGCGACCGACGAGGAAGTCTGCGCAGATCTCGGGATCTCGCAGGAAGAATACCACGACATGCTGAACCAAGTGCGTTCGGTGTCGCTCCTTTCTTTCGACGACGTTCAGAACTTTTCGAAGGCCGACAAGCGTGCCCTCCACGGATTCAGCGATTCCGCGAGCTACAAGAGCTCGACGCCATACTCCGAGGTGAATCACGCAGCCCTCAAGCGCATGATTTCGGAGGCGATTAACGACCTTCCGGAAAAGCAACGGCTCGTGCTCTCGCTCTATTATTACGAAGACCTGAACCTGAAGGAAATCGGCCGCGTGCTCGATGTGACCGAATCCCGCGTTTCGCAGCTCCACACCCAGGCGATCTTGCGCCTGAAAGGGAAGCTTCGGAATCACTGGGACGAGTTCATCGCGCTCTTCGGCGCCGGCGGGCTTTAATCGTAAGTAGGTTCAAGCCCGGATGGGAGGGCTCCGCCCGACCGTAGGGCTTGAACTGTTCTGGTTCGACCGACCGTAGCGGAGCGCGCCGTTCTAGAGCTTCTTTTCCATGTTCATCTGGGTGATCGTGAATCCGGCGTCGTCGTAAATCTTACGCGCGATCGCGTTTCCGGCGAAGACGTTCAGCCCGATCTTGGTGTATCCGCGATCGCGCAGAAACACTTCGGTCAGTGCGAGCGCGCTCTTCCCGTACCCGCGTCCGCGGACGTCCTCGTTGAGGCCGATGTTGTAGATGTAGGTGCTCTTCGATCCGAGCGGGTTTTCGGCGATGTCGAGATACCCGATTTGGCGTTCGGCGCCGCCTTCGGAAAGGAGGATGGCGAGGAGGTAGGTGCCCGGGGTCCGCGGCCCTTCGGGGAGTCGCTTCGCGAATCCGGCGCGGACATCGGCGTCCGCTTCCGCGAACGGACGGTCACGGTAATGGGGAGAGGTCCGCGCGTAGTCCTCGCACGTCGCGACCGCGTAGGCGGCGAACTGCCCATCCGTCATCGGGACGAGACGTAGGCCGGGATTCACGCGGCTTTTTTCTCTTCCGCGGCCGGCATGCCGACGTCGATATCCTTGAGCGCGTTCAGCACGTCGGCGGCCGACGTACCGGTCGAAATCGCCGCCGGGGTTTCCGGATTGGCGGTCTTCAGAGCCTGACTCGCGATTTCGGCCGCGGTGGCCGCGGCCATTTCGGCGGCGACTTTATCCTCGGACGGAGCACCGCCTTCGTCGGATTCGACGGGAGCGGGAACGTCGCCCGGTTCCGCCGGGGCGTTCGCGGGCGCGGCGGTCGCCGCCGTCGCTTGATGCTTGAACGCCTCCTCGAGGAAGAGCGCTTTTTTGTTCACGTAGAGGTCGTCGAGCTCGGCGCAGTACTTCGTGAATTCCGCTTCCTGGGCGGCGTCCTGCCAGATGAGCGCGAGACCGATCCGGTACGGGTAGGATTGGGGCGTCAGGACGTGGGAAGAAGAGGGTTGGTACTGGTTCCAAACCACCTTCGCGGTGAGCCGGAAATGTTTCGGGTGTTCGATCTCGACGGTGATCTCGGAGTTCGGGTTCAATCCGGTGACCGCGTACGCGCAAAATCCCGCCGGAGTGAAGTCGTTCAGAAGGGCGCGCGCGGCGACTTCGACGAGGAAGTCGCGATCGTCGCGAAAGCTGAGGGCGACGTCCGCGCGGCGTACGTGAATCGGCCGAGTGAGCCGGTCCTTCTCGCGGGCCCGGGCCGACATCAGCGCTTTGATTCTTTGGTTCGTCGAGGACCACATAAGGCGAACGCCCCTTCTCAGCCTACGTATCGGCGGAAATGGGGCGCCGCCTTAGGGCCCTTTACGATTGGGAAGCGGGTTTAAAGCACCGTAATTATAGCGCAATCCCGAGCCGGAGGGCGTAGCGACGATCTTCCTGACCGCCGGCGTTCAGCGACATTTCTTCGCCGTACGTCGCCAGATCGATCTTGAGGATCGGCAGATCGAAGCCAATGCCGGCGCAGAGGTAGCCCTGGTTCACGCCCGCGCGAAGGAAGATGTAGTCCTTGAGTCCGAGTTCACCGCCCAGGTGGAGAAGCCGGAAGAGCGAGCCGCCCGAGTTGTTCCCGATGTCCTGCACTTCGAAGGCGAAAACGCTCGAACTGAAGCCGAGGAATCCCGGTTTGCGAGCGGCGAGGCCGGCGTTGAACGTGCGGGGTTGGGAGACCGGGAGCGGAAGATTGCCGGACATGGCATTCAGCTTTTGGTCGTACTTTCCGCCCTTCACGTTATTGATCGTGAAGGCGTCCTGAAGCTGCCAGCCGTTGGGCGCCCAATGGATGTTATGCCGCATCCCAAGATCGGCGTCCGCATCGGCGCCCTGGCCGGCGATGTCCTTCACAGACTTGAAGTTGTTTCCCTTGATGTAGTCGATCGTCGAATAGTCTCCGCGCGTCGCCGCCCGGTAGACGTAGTGAGCGGTCACGCCGACGGCCATCGTTTCCTCGTGGAGGAATTTCCGCGAGAACGTCACCGCCGGACCGATGTCCGTATAGACGTTCGGTTCGAGCGCCATGTTCTTCCGGAGGCCGATGTCGGCCTGGGTGCTGTGCACGAGTCCGACCGCGAGGGAATTCCGGGCGTCGAAGAAGTGGGGCGTATAGAAAGCGGGAATCACGGTTTGGATCCGCACGTGGTTGTTCGTACCGGCGGTCGACGCGACGTTTTCGATCGTGTCGCCCGACTTCGTGAGTTTCCCGAGGTTCGCGATCGAACCGCTGTTCACTTCGAAGAGGAGATTGATGATGTCGAGGCGCCAGTGCGGATTATCCGAAGTTTTCGCCGGGTTACCGAAGAAGTTTTCGTCGAACATCCCGGTCGTGTACCGAACGCCGCCCATCCCATCGGCGCGCGCCGAAGAGTAGGGACGGATGATGTTGTCGTAACTCCGGGCTTCCGCGCGGTCCGCGAGGAGCGCCGAAACGGCGAGGAGGGTGGTCAGGGACGCGAAGAGGACGATATTCTTTTTCATTTTCGTTTCCGATTAGCGGCCGACGCCGAGAGTGGTGAGGAGGCAGCGATAGGTGTTGTCGACGCCGGGAGTGCCCGCCGTAAGCTGGGTGATCAGGCTGAACGATGGGCCGGACACGATGCCGAGCTCGTTCAGTGCGGTATTCGCGGCGTTGATCGCACCCTGTAGGACGCCCCAGGTGGCGGAAATCGAACTGGCCGAGTTCAGGGTAACCGTCGCGGCCGCGGAGATTCCGTCGGCTTTCGAACAGCTGGTGCACGAGCCCGGGGCCGAAGTGCAGGTCGTAGTGTTCGCGATGTAGTCCGCCTTATGGAGGATTCCGTCGGTCACGATGAAGGAGTTTGAACCCATCACTTCGCCCGCGATCGCGATCGAAGCGAGGAAGGAAGCGAAGCCGCGAAGATTCGTGTCGTTGATCGCCCGCGCGTTCTTGAACGCCTGGAGGAGCGTCGCGAAGCAGGCGGTGCTGATCCGCGCGTTCATTTTTTCGGCCATGACGGTAATCAATACGCCCGGGTTCGCCGAGGCGCCCGAGGCTTGCGAAAGCGCGGTGGCGAACGCGTCGATATCCGCTCCGCAGGAATCAAGATCGACGAAGATAAGTTCCGCGGTGGCGCTTTCGTCGCTGCTCACCTTCCCGTAGTACTCGCGAGCCTTCGCGATGTCACCTCGATCGAACGCCGCCCGCGCCGCCGAAAGGTTTTGGCGATCGCCGCTCGGCTTATCGAGCGGCGAGTAAAGGTTCATGCAGGCGAAAGAGCCCGTCAGCGCGGCGACCGCCGCGAGAGAAATGAGAACGCGATTCCAATGGGTCATGAGGGGGCTCCGGTTTAGGTCTGAAGGGGGATTTCGAATTAGGCAAAGCGTAACGGGCGCTGAGGACGCGATCAAGCCGAGAAGGTCTTTTCCCCGCGACTAAGCGCGGTGTGAAGGCGGCCCATTTTTTCGCGGAGTTCCGCGAACGTACCGTCGTTGAGAACGTGGTGAGTCGCGGCCACGCGTTTCACCGCGACCGGGGCCTGGGCGCCAAGAAACTGGCGAGCAATTTCCGGATCCATGGCGTCGCGCGCGATGAGCCGGGCGAGCTGAAGTTCGGGCGCGCTCTCGACGAGTACGAGCCCGGCGAAGTCACCCGACCTGCCCGTTTCGACGATCAGGGCCGCCTCGTAAACGGCGTACTTCACTCCGACGATTCCGCCCGGCGCGGCGCGGGCGGCGATCGCGGCGAACCGGCGCCGGCTCTCCGCCGCGATGAGGGGATGGAGAATCGATTCCAATCGCCGCTTCTCTTCGGGGCTCGCGGCGATGCGCGCGCGAAGGACCGCGGGATCGAGCGTACCGAACGCCGCGCGGATCGGCGCTTCGGCCGCGCCGCCCGGGGCGCGGAGTTCCCGCGCAATCGCGTCGGCATCGATCACTTCGACGCCGCGTTCGCGGAGGAAGCCCGCCGCCGCCGACTTACCGGAAGCGATTCCACCGGTCAGCCCGTAGATCGGGAAGGGGGCGGTCACTTCGTTTCCCGCTCCTGCTTTTTCGCGAGGTCCCAGTAGCGATCCATCTCCTCGAGGGTCGAACCCTTCAGTTCCTTTCCGTCGGCGCGGAAACCCGCCTCGACGAAGCGGAAGCGCCGTTCGAATTTCGCGAGGAAGGCCCGGAGCGCGTCCTCGGGCTTCGTCTTGGCCATGAACGCCACGTTGCAAACCGAGAAGAGGAGGTCTCCGATCTCTTCTTCGATCGCCGATTTATTTCCGGCGCGAATCGCCGCGGTCAACTCGCGAATTTCCTCTTCGAGCTTTCCGAGCGGGCCTTCGAGGTCGGGCCACTGGAAACCGATCTTCGTGACTTTGTCGATCGTCTTTTCCGCCCGCATGAGCGCCGGTAGCCCCTTCGGGATCCCGTCGAGGGACGAAACCGGCGCGGAGGCGTGATTTCCCCCGGGAGAAGCATCGGCCGCGGCCGACTTTTCACCGGCTTTGATTACGTCCCAGTTTTTCAAAACTTCTTCCGCATCTTTTACTTTCGCGTCGCCGAAGACATGGGGATGGCGGCGGATGAGTTTCTCGTCGAGGGTGCGGGCCACGTCCGCGAAATCAAAGGCGCCTGCTTCACGGGCCATTTCAGCGTGCAGCGCGATTTGCATCAGGACGTCGCCGAATTCTTCTTTCAGGGCGTCGCGTAAATTCGGAACGCGAAGTTTTTCGGCCGAGTCGATCTGATCGAGGACTTCCAGGACCTCGTAACTTTCTTCGATGAGATAGGGGCGGAGTGATTGGTGCGTTTGCTTTTGATCCCACGGACATCCGCCCGGCGCGCGGAGGCGGTGGACGGTTTCGAGGACCCGGTCAATCGCTTCGAGCGAGGCCGCGTCGAGAAAACTTTTACGTACGGTAGGATTCATAGGCTTATGCTACTCTATGAGCCTGTGCCTGAAAAACGTTCCCGTAAATCGCCGGATGATCGCTTCGTCGCCTACGAAAAAGAGGCGCTCCGGACGCTGCTGAAACTTCTTCCCTATGCGTCAACGACGACGGCGTTGCGGAAAAAAGCGGGCTTTCCGGCCCGGCACGCGGAACCCGCGTTCGGTCTCGACGTGACGTTCGTCACGCGCGGGAAGATGAAGAGTCTGAACCGGAAATTCCGCGGAAAGGATTCGGCGACCGACGTGCTTTCGTTTCCGGCGCTCGAGATTTTCGCTCGCCAGGGTCATCTCGGCGACCTCGTGATTTGCGCGCCGATCCTCGAGGAGCAAGCGCGCCGAATCGGCCATTCGCCTAAGCGGGAACTCCATGTGCTTCTCGTTCATGGTCTCCTCCATCTCCTCGGTTACGATCACGAGCGCTCAAATCGCGAATCCTCCGAAATGGCGAAGTGGGAAAGCCAAATTCTCGGCGACGTCGGCCTGATCGAGCGCCCTCTCGGGACGAAGGCCGGTCCTCCGGCCGCTCGGCGTAGGCTTCGCCCGTCGAAGAATTGACGATCGCCTTCTTCGCCGGCCGGACGCGCGTCTTCGCTAAGACTTCACCCTCCGCGCGTCTTCGCTTAGACTGGAGGGGAGGGTTTGATGCGTCGGTCTTCCATTCCTTTACTCTTCACGGCCGTGTTTTCGGCCTCGTTCTTCGCCATTCCGTCGTTCGGCGGCACGGAGTGCATCCGTTTCGGTCGCCTCGTCCCCGCGTTCGCCGCCGAGCTCTCCTTAGCGCCGAAGAAGGCGAAGATTCTTTTTCGGCCGGTGCAGCTCGGCGCGAATTCGCGCGTCGGCCCGCGGCCGAGTTATATCCTTTCGGACCGGGAGAACTGCGGCGTCGGCGGGGACTGCGATTCCCTGGTCTATCTCGGCGACGGTCGCGGATGTTACCGTCCGGTCCTCGAGTTTCGCGGGAAATGGAAGGGCCTCGTCCGCACTCCGGGCCACGACCTCGCGTCGCTCGAGATCGAGTCG
>JAYVXM010000593.1:0-10498 GCA_043785205.1 Bdellovibrionales bacterium | reverse complement strand
CGACGATGTTCAGATAGGTCCGAACGACGCCTTCGAAGGTCTTCGGATCGAGTCGCTCGAGGTACGCGCGCTTTTCCGCGAGGCCTTTCAGGCTCATGAGCTTTTCGATGTGGGGCTCGCAGTCGTGGGTTTCACCCGGCGTGACCGAGGTCGGAATCTCGAGAATTCGCTTCAGGGTCGGCGAATCGAAGAGGATATGGTTACCCTGAATGGCTTGCTCGAGGAGGTACTTCACCTGAGCCGCTTGATCTTCGGTGATATAGATCACGAAGTACTCCCTTCCTTGGGATCTTGGGAATCGTGGGAAATCCGGCGACCGCCTCATCCTTGAGACTCCGCTCCAGCCTTAAGCGTAAAGGGTTTTCAAACAACCGCAAGCGCCATGATGATCCGTCAGAACACTGGCGTCCGGGAACCTCGATTTGACTCGGAGGACGATAACCCGGACACTATTCATGGGATGAAAAAAGGCACCAAGAAGGGTCCGATTGAACGTCGCAAGCACCCGAGACGGACGAAGAAGTCCGCCGCGAAGGCCTCCGTTTCGTCCGCCGACCCCGAAATGGGCTCCGCGGCCGCCCGCCGCCCGAAAACGTCCGACCGCGCACTGCGCGACGTCAGCGCGCTCGGCGTATCGGCGGAGCACTGCACCGCATGCGGCAAGGGATTGAAGGGCGAAGACCGGGCCCTTTTTGTCGAAGAGGAAGTCGGCCGGATTTTTTGTTCCGAGGACTGCATCACCGAGCATTTCCAGCCCGATATCGACCAGATCGAAAAAGAATACTTCAAGCATCGCCCGAAAGACGACCTGACCCCGGAGGAGCGCGAGCAGTTCGCCCACCTCCGCTGGATCACGATCCAGGAACCCGACGAGATCTGGCAGGAGAAGCGCGCGGCCGGCGACCATCGCTACACGCTCATCTCCCAGTTCAAGCCGAGCTCGAAGTCCGTTTGGTGCGTCTGCATCTGCCTCTTTCTCCGCGGTGAACCGTCGTTTCTCTACATGGCGTTCCCGACGAAGAGTAAAGCGCTGGTCGAACGTTTCCGGAAGGGCGAGCAAGTCGAGTGGGAGGCCGCGAGCGGCGACGCCGCGAAGTCTGCCGACGAAGAAGGTTCCGCGACCGACGGTCTCGCGAGCGCCTGGTCCCAGAGCGAGACGATTCGCGCTGAGATCCACACGACCCGCGACGCGAGCGATATCCCGACGGAGGAGTTCGGCCTGTACGAGAATCTGCTCGAAAAGACGCTCGAAACCCCGGACGAGCTTTGGGTGATCGAATCGGAAGACGACGGGGAACCCGATCGGTACCACTTCATCCGTTACTTTCCCGACGAAGAGACGGGCGCGCTTCACTACATCGTCGTCGCCCAGGAGTCCGAACAGTCAGAGGCTCTGGAAGTGATCGAGCAGATTCCGACCCGGAATCCCGCGATCGCGAAGCAGTTTCGGAAGGGTCGCCAGGAGCTCGTCGTCGAGGAAGAAGAAGACGACAAGCGGACGATTCATTAATCGTAAGTAGGCTCGCTTTGCGGATGGGCGGGCTTCGGCCGTGAGTAGGCTCGCCCGCGACTTAACGAAACTGACCGATCGCATGCATCGGACAGCTTTGCCCGGTCATGAGGCACATCGACATTTGCGGGCGATAGGACTGATCGACGACGACGACGCCGTTATAGGACGTGTTCACGAAGTCGAGTTCGGTGCCGGCGTCGACATTCGCCCAGCCGTCGTAGCACTGGAAGAGCGGTTGGCCGTAACCGTCGACCTTGTAGGCGAACTGGGTCGAATTGAGGAAGGTGACCGGGTAGGCGCAGATCGTCTGGCTCGAGGAGGAATAACCGACGAGCTTGATCTTCGTCGCGCTATTCCGGTTCGCGCAGGCGACGTAGCGCTGGGTTCCGTCCATCAGCCGATCGTCCGGGGGGAGGATGTTCGGGGAGGTGGCGCAGGTGTAGTTCGCGTCGTCGCTCTGACCGTAGTAGTAGCCGCTCACGCCCATTTCGTTCGCCGCGTGATCGTCGGTGACGAGATTCGGTCCGCAGCCCGAGAGGGCGAAGAGGCCGGTGGCGACGACGGTGAAAAGATTTTTCGTGTTCATACCTTTAACGATGCAGCCCCGGTGCCAAGCCGGAAATCCTTCGGGATTCGCCTACTTTCGAGTTGAAACGCTTTCGGCGTCGAAAGGGGTGTCGAGAAAACGGACACCCGCGAAGGGCGTTCCGAGTGTCGAGTTCGACACAGTCGCTAGGCGCGGCGGCGTCGCGCGAGCGCCGCGATGACCGCTAAAAATCCGCTCGCTATGAGGAGTGCGGAGTGGCCGAACCAGTCGCCCCACTTTGTCATGAGGGTCGGGATCGGCTCGATGATCGGAATCGTCACGTTCAGGATTTCCGGCTCGTAGAGTTTCGTGCGACGGACGATTTCGCCGTCGGGCATGACGAGCGCTGAGAAACCGGTGTTCGTCGAGCGGAGCTGCGGAATTCGCGATTCGATGCTCCGGAAAGCCGCGAGATTCAGATGGTAGTAAGGGACGCCGATCGGTCCGAACCAGGAGTCGTTCGTGAAATTGAAGACGACTTCGGCGCCCTCGGCGACGGCGTCGCGGATGAAGCGCGGGAAAAGCACTTCGTAACAGATCACGGGCTGGGTTTTCACGCCCGCGATTTTCCGGACGACGGAGCCCGGCCCGCTGCCGAAAAAGCCGACCATCGGGAAGAGGCGCTTGATGAACGGGAAGGTTTCGCCGCCGGGGATGTACTCGCCGAAGGGAATGAGGATCGTCTTCGCGTAGCGGGCGTCGGTGCCGTCCGGATTCAAGTAGAAGACGGCGTTGTAGCTAAGCCCGCGCATGTCCTTGTCGTAGCCGCCGAAGGCGAGCGGGACTTTCCGGCCCGCGACGTAGCTTTCGATTTGTTTGTCGCGCGCGAAATCGTCGGAGGTATCCGGACTGCGGAAGGTGGAGGGGTACGCGGTTTCCGGCCAGAGGAGGACTTCGGGTTTCGGGGTGAGCTTCAACGCTTCGTCCGAGAGGTCGTAGTAGGTTTGGAGGACGCGCTCGGCGGCCTGACGGTAGCCGTGCTCGGAGGAGAGTTTTTCGATGTCGCCGATGTTCGCTTGGATCGCCGCGGCCTGGAGGGTGCGGCGCGGATGGGCGACGCGTTCGGCGACCTGGTCGAGGCGGAAGCGTCCGTAACGGTCGGTCGCCGCGATCGCCGCGGCGGCGAGGAGGAGGAGCGGGAGCGCGGATTTCACGGCGCCGCGAATCGTCGGTTCACCCCGGCTCCGGAACCGGTCCCAGGCGACGTAGATCGCGAGGTTCGGAAGCAGGAGGAGAAACGTCAGGAGGGCCGGGCCGCCGATATCCGCCGCCTGGCGGAGGGTACGGGCGTAGATGAGCGAATGGCCGAGCGTATCGACGAAGAGCTTCGGCAGAGTCCAATCGAGGCCCGCGTAAAAGAGCGCCGCGACGACGCCGAAGAAGAGGAGCGTGAATCCACACGTCGTGTCTCGCATCCGCCGGAGGAGGAACCGGAGGGGGAGCGCGGCGATGTAGAACTGGGGTTGGCCGATCGTCGCGAAGAGAAGGAGAAGGAGCGCCGCGAGCGGCCACGGGATCGCGCCGAACTCGTGGATGACGTACGCCACCCAGGAAAACGTGACCACGCTGAAGAAAAAACAGAGTGCGAAACTCTGGCGAACGGCGACCTTCGGCGATTCGGATTTCGCGAGGAGGTCGAGCCACGGTACGAGCGCGATCATCGCGAACGGCCAGAGGTGTAGCGGCTCGAACGTCAGAAAGAGAAAGGCGGTCGAGAGGAGGATGCGGCGATCGATCGATCCCCAGAGTTTGCGGAAGAAGGGGCGGGGGGGCCCGGTCCTTCCGGATGGGGGTTTGCGCTCGGATTTGGCCATTCGTGAAGGAAGCATGACGCAAAGCACGGGTTAACTCAAGTCCGGACCGGCGGAGTCCATCGAGCGTTCCGGAACGGAGTGAATCTTACTTCGCAGCGGTCACGCAGATCACGTACTGATGCTTCGCGTCCGTTCGGATGACCGGCGCGGAGAGGCGGTAGCCGGCTTTCGCGTAGGACGCAGCGCTCAGGTTGATGCCGAATTGGGCCTTCGCGAGATCCGGCGCGGTCGAGCAGACGACTTTCGCGTCGGAAGCGAAGGCGGACGTTCCGGACAGGGAGAGGGCGAGTGCACTCAGTACGACCCACGAAAACTTTTTCATACTTCCTCCGACTCGTTCGAGATTCAAGTTCGCGCGCTTGCGGACGATTCGATCACTGACCTAAGGCTTCGACCATCGCGGAAGGACCGCGAGCGATCGAGCGGATGACGTCGGTTTCCTTCGTCGCCGGCACCTTGATGCCGAGGGCGAGGAGCGCCTTCTTCGCGTTCACGCGGCCGCCGGCGGCGACCTTGTCCTTGAGCTCCGGATAGAGGTCGACCGAGTTCCGGATGATTTCCTTGATCTTCGCCGGCGTGAGCGAAGGATCGTGGGCGAGGAGGAGCGCGGCGATTCCGGTGACGAACGCGGTCGCCTGGGAAGTGCCGGTCATGAATCCGTAGCGGCCGTTCGGCAGCGTCGAGAAGATGTTCTCGCCCGGCGCGGTCACGTCGACCTTCGTCTTGCCCCAGTTCGAGGAGCGGATGAGCTTGTTATTGATGTCGGTCGCGGCGACCGAGATGATGTTCGTCAGGCGGTAAGCCGAAGGATAATAGTAGTTCTCCGGAAGGTCGGTGTCCGACCGTTCGTTCCCGGCCGCGGCGACGACGAGGACGCCCTTCGATTCGGCCTTCTTGAGGGCGACGTATTCTTCCTCGGCGAATTCGGGCCCGCCGCCGGAGTAGTTGATGATCTTCGCACCGGAGTTCACGGCCCATTCGATCGCCTTCACGGTGTTCTTAAGGTTCACCGCGCCGGTGTTCGAGTCGGCGTAATACTTCACGGCTTCGATGGAAACGGTTTGGGCGACGCCGGAGACGCCGGTTTTCGGATTCGCGATCGCGCCGATGATCCCGGCGACGTGCGTGCCATGGCCGTGCTCATCGACCGGATCGGCGGCGTTCTTCACGAAGTCGAATCCGTAGTGGTTATCCTTGTCGTGGAAGATATTCGCCTTCAGGTCCGGGTGATTCGCGTCGATGCCGGTGTCGACCACGGCGACGAGAACGTTCTTCGAACCCTTTTCGATCTTCCAAGCTTCGAGCGCGTCGACCGATGAGGCGGCGCGGGCGTTCGCGATTCCCCAGTTCTTGAACGAGGAGAGTTTAAAGGCGTCGCCCGCGACCTTCTTGATCTTCGCGCTACCGGCGTAGGAGCCGAGGGAGAGCGCGGTGATCGCCGCGACGGTCGCGATGAATTTCCGGCGGCGGACGAGCACGTTTGCAGAGGTGGCGGACTTCGAAATTTGAGCTGGGTTCTTCACGGGGCTTCCTCTTCTTCATAACCCCTCTGCTTGTATTCCCGGGACCAACCGGAATAGGGGTCTGTCCCCAAGAAGAGCAAGGCATATGCCGTCGAAGGTTTGACGGAAAAAGAATAAAAACCCCGTACTTTCAAGCCTCTGCCGCCCTCTCCAAACTCTGGAAGTGTCGAAACTTTTGACATGTGGTGAAGAAGACACGGGTCCCTTCGCGGCCCCCGGCGCGACGAAGACACGGTCTCAGGTCTCGGGAAGAGTTTGCCGATACGGAAGTCATGCGTGGTTGGACCCTTCTCCTCCCTAGTCTCATTCCCTTTCTCTTCTGCGCCTCCACCGCGCTCGGCGCCTCGAAAACGGAATCCGCGAAGGTCGCGCGCGATGCGATCGCGTTGCTCGATCGCGTTCCCGCCGGAAAGCGCATTCTCACCCGCGCGGAATCGTTCTGGAACGAAACCTCGCGCGAAGGACTCCTCCGGCACCTCGCCTACGGTCCGGTCTCGCGCACGGACGCGGTCCTCACGCGCCACTATCACCCCGATACCGGCGAAGAAATCCGCGAGCGCTACGTCACCGTCGTGCTTCGTAAAGACCAGACCCTAATGGACGTCGCGATGGATCTCGGTCACGAGTTGACCCACGCGACGACGCCGCCGACCTGGGATCCCTACGACCCGAAGCTCACCGCCGGAAAATACATGCACGCCGCGCTCGAAGCGAGCGGTGGAGAAATCGACGCCGTCTTCACCGAATGTGAAATCGCCGTCGATTTCAAACGGGATCTCGATCTCCACACGAGCCGCTGCGATCGGTACCTCGTCCTGAGCGGAAACGAAAACAAGCTCGCCGTCGATCGCATGAAGATCCAGAAGGATTTCTACCGCGTGGGCCACTGGGAGCCGTTCGTACGGACGCGCCTCGGAAAAGAAACCGATCAGTTCCCGCTCCTCTCGACGAAGGAACCCGAACTTTATTCGGCGACCGGCGGGGCCCCGTACCCGGTCGCGCTCATGCGCGAGTACGAAGAGCTGAATCGCGTCGCCTGCGAGAACGTTCGCAAGCGGGTCGACGGGCGATCGCCCGCCTCGATCAATCTCGACGGCGAAGCCGCGCCGGCCTCGGCGATCCTCGGCGACCGCTGCCGCGGGGTCAGCTTTTCGTCCGCCCAAACCAAACTCTGACACGGAGTAAGGCGACTCTGACGCGGCGCTCTGTCTCCTGTCGTGTTAAGATCGGAAGACATGGCCCAAAAGTTGGGGTTCCTTCCCACTCTGCCTTCTCTGCTCGCCGAACCGGGGACCCCGTTCATCCACCGGGACCTCTCGTGGCTTCAATTTAACGAACGCGTGCTGAACGAGGCGCGCGATTCGTCGAACCCGCTCCTCGAGCGCGTGAAGTTCCTCGCCATCTCCCAATCGAATCTCGACGAGTTCTTCATGATCCGTTTCTCGTCGCTCACGCGGTCGATCGTGACGCTGGCGAAGAGCAATCCCGTGAAGTCGGAACGCACCGTCGAAATCCGCGACAACATCCTCGAATCCGTCGCCGAGTTCACCGGACGCCAGGCGGACACGCTCGAATCGCTCGCCTACGAGCTCGAGAACGCGGGCCTCCATCTCGTCCGCGGCGCGAACGAAGGGGAGCCGGGATTCGAGGCGGGCGAAAAAGTTTTCCAGGAGCAGATCCTTCCGAGCCTCACGGTACCGGCGCCGTTCAAATATTCCGAGCTTCCCGAACTGGACAACCTCGAGAGCGCGATCATCTTCAAGGGCGACCGCTGGGTCCGCTTGCCGAAGTCGCTCCCCGGCGTCTACCTCGCGGCCGTCCCCGGCGCCGAAAACTCCGTCTACGCGTTCTTCCTCGACGACCTCATCATGACCCATCTCGAGAGTACCTTCGAGCCGATCGGTATCCTCCGGCTCACGAAGGACGGCGACATCTCCGTCGATCTCGAAGAGGAAGACCCCGAGAACATTCCGGACGTCGTGCGCTCCGGGATCGGCCGCCGCGAAAAGGGGAGGCCCGCGCGTCTCCAGTACCTCGGCTCGTTCGAGGACGCGTTCCTTACGCAGTGCTTGAACACGCTCAAGCTCCAGCCCGGGCAGCTGATCGTTTCGCCGGGCTCGCTCTTTTTCCAGTCCCTTTGGGTCCTCGTGAACCAGTGCCCCGAAGCGATCCTGAAGGCGCGTCCGAACCTGAAGCACGCGGCGCTCGAAAGCCGCGTTCCGCGGATCTTCGAACGGCCCGACGAGATCTTTCGCTATATTCGCAAGGAGGACATCCTCCTTCACCATCCCTACGACTCGTTCGACGCCTTCGTGCGCTTCCTCCAGGTCGCCTGCGCCGATCCGCAAGTCCTTTCGATCGAGCAGACCGTTTACCGGATGGACACCCTCTCGCCGGTGATCGAAGCGCTTAAAGAAGCGGCGAAGACGAAGAAAGTTCGGGTGATGATCGAGCTCCGGGCGCGCTTTGACGAGCTGAATAACCTCCGGCTCGCCGACGAACTCAAGAAAGCCGGCGTCCAAGTGCATTTCGGTTTCGGGAAACTCAAGCTCCACGCGAAGATCGTCCTCGTTACGCGCGAAGAGAAGGATGAAAAAGGGGATCCGCTCGTCGTCTCCTACACCCATATCTCGACGGGCAATTACAACGCCGCGACCGCGCGCCTCTATACCGACCTCGCGGTCCTCACCGCGCGCCGGGAAGTCGGGCAGGATGCGCGTACCTTTTTCGACGCCGTCATCGAGGAGCAGGTCCCGTCGAACTTCAAACACCTCGTCGCCGCGCCGACTCGCCTTCACCGTCGACTCCTTTCGCACATCGAGCAGGAAGCGGCCGCCGCGAAGCTCGGCCAGAAGGCACGGATCGTCGCGAAGGTGAACGCGCTCGTCGACGAGGAAGTCGTCGAGAAGCTCTATCTCGCCTCCCAGGCGGGCGTACAAATCGATCTCATCGTTCGGGGGGCCTGTTCGCTCATTCCCGGGATCCAGGGGCTCTCGGAAAATATCCGGGTAATCAGCGTCGTCGATCGCTTCCTCGAACATTCCCGGATCTATTATTTCGCGAACGCTCGCGCGGTTTACCTCTGTAGCGCCGACTGGATGCCGCGGAATTTCTTCTCGCGGCTCGAGCTCGCCTTCCGGGTCGTCGATCCCGACGTCTATAAGTACCTCGAGGAGATCCTCATCCCGATCTATCTTTCCGACGCCGTGAAGGCGCGCGAGCTGACGCCGCTCGGGACCTGGAAGAAACGCACGGTCGCCGGCGCGAAGGGAAATTTCTCGCCGTTCCTCAAGAACCTCTTCAAAGGGCTACCGCTTCGGTCCCAATTCCTCTTCGAAGAACTAGCGAAGCGCCAATACGCCGGGACGTCGCTTTCGGAGCGTACGACGGCCGTGGAAGCGCCGCCGATCGTTTCTCCGCCGCTTCCCGCTAAATCCGAAAAGTAAAAGCCCGATGACCGTCGGTCACCGGGCTCTCGGAGGAGGGAATCGCGGAGGCCCCGCGGTAAGAATCAGTGGCGGCGAACGTGCGTCGACGGCCAGCTCGAGGTCGACTGGTTTTTCGGCGGTTGGCTCGGAGTCGGAGTGTCCGTTCCGGTGGCCGCCGGAATGAGCGCCGCGAGTTCGCCGATCTTCGTCACGTCTTCGCCGCGGCAGCCGTCCGCCGGGCATACGTTCGAGACGCGGCATCCGTTTTCGTAAACGAAGTCGTTCTCGCCGCGGACGAGAATGCCCTCGACGAGGCCGGTGTTCGTATTGAACACGGCGCTGCCGGAGTTTCCGCCGTAGGTGTCGAGGTTCGTCATGAAGTAGCCGGGCTTATCGACGGTTCGGACTTTCGATTCCCCGAACGCGAGCTTCACCGGGAGTCCGCTCGGATGCCCGATGATGCCGACCTTATCGCCGGCTTTGAGGTCGTTCGCGCGATTGATCTTCAGCGGAGCGTGATTCGTGATCTTCCGATCGAGACGGATGACCGCGAAATCCGCGCCGGCACCTTCCTGCTTGCGGGCGATGATTTCCTTGCAGCCGACGACGTTGTCGGAATTCACGGAAGTCGGGTAGACGCCTTCCTTCACGACGGCGTAATTGAACATGAACTTCGTCGAAGCGCAGTCGGAGGCGCTTTTAATGCAGTGGCCGGCCGTGATGATGATATCCGGAGCGACTAGCGAACCGGAGCAGAAAGCGCCCGACGGCTGATTGTAGAACGGTTCCTTTTCGCAGAGTCCGAAGGCCCGGCCGAAGACGTCGGCCGTGATATCGAACTTATTCCCGTTCGCGGTCAACTTGGAGTCCTCGATCAGAGCGACCGTCGAATCCGCGAGAGCGACGTCCCGGGCATTCTGGACTTGATAGAGATCCTGGCGGTCATCGTCCCCGTAGATGACCTTTTCGCCCGGCGCACCGCCGGCAGCGAGAGCACTGACTGAAACTAAACACACCAACCACGGCGTTTTTTTAATCATTGAAGGTTCCCTCCATGGGCTTCGTTGAAAAAAGCGTAGCTGATTTTTTGACGGGCGTGAAATTTCCGACGACTCGAATTCCGGAAAGACGCGGATGTTATGGGATTTTGCCGCAAATGAAAGGTCAGAATTTTGACAGAAACGTCGAAAAAATGGCGTGCGCTGCGGGTCGGCAGTTTTTATCTAGCCTTAGATGAAAAAAGAGTGAGACGCTTGCGAAGCCGCTCCCCGGAAGGATCTCGGGGAAATGAAAAGGTCTTTAGTCTAGAACAAGGAGGTTCGAGATGAGCCGGTTTTTATCCTTTTTCCACACTCGGTCTTGGGCCCTCGGATTCGCTCTCGTCGTACTGGCGGGTTGCGCTAATTCGGGCGAAAAGGCTTTCCTTCCCGTCGTCGCGAAGATCGGCGCCCGAGTGAAGGCGATTTCTAGCGAAGAAGCGAAAACGGTCTGCATCGCGAACTACTGCGAGGACAATCAAATCTACGTCGCCCACTTCGGACGGCACCACCACGACGATCCGGCTCCGCCACCTCAGCCGGTGAAGGAACCCGGCGGGACCAGCCCGACGAGCCCTCCCCACGTCGATCCGCCCC
>JAYVXM010000592.1:0-10507 GCA_043785205.1 Bdellovibrionales bacterium | reverse complement strand
ATGCCGACCGCGCTCCGAACCGAGTCCCAGGCCGAAATCGCCACGAAAATCGCGACGAAGGCGGGCGACTCCTCGCGGACGACCGGACTCTGGTAAGTCGATCGCTCTCGGCTGCCGTCTTCGCCCAAAAAAACAGAACGAGGGTCCGGATTAGCGGTGGAACTGCTCCGTCTCGGTCGATCCCGCGAGCGCCGAGGTCGAAGTGACGCCGCCGGTGATCGCCATCAACACCTCGTCGAAGTATCCGGTTCCGACTTCCTGCTGGTGCCGGGTCGCCGTGTAGCCCGTCTTCTCCTTCGCGAATTCCGCTTCCTGAAGGCGTACGTAAGCCGGCATCCCTTCGGCCGCGAATCCCTGGGCGAGATCGAAGGCGTGATAGTTGATCGAATGCCAGCCGGCGAGCGTAATGAACTGGAATTGGTAGCCCATCCGGCCGAGCTCCTGATTGAACTTCGCGATCGTGGCGTCGTCGAGATTCTTCTTCCAGTTGAAGGAAGGAGAACAGTTGTACGCGAGTAATTTTCCCGGAAACTTCGCGTGGATCGCTTCGGCGAACGCCTTCGCTTCGGCGAGATCCGGCTTCGACGTTTCGAACCAAATCAGATCCGCGTACGGCGCGTAGGCGAGTCCGCGCGCAATCGTGATCGGCATGCCGTTCCGGATTCGGTAGAATCCTTCCGGTGTCCGTTCGCCGGTGCAGAACGCGCGGTCGGAGGCGTCGATGTCGGAGGTCATCAGCGTCGCGCCGAGCGCGTCGGTGCGGGCGATGATGCAGGTCGGTACGTTCAACACGTCGGCGGCCATTCGGGCGGCGATCAGCGTCTTGATGAATTGAGAAGTCGGAACGAGAACTTTTCCGCCGAGGTGGCCGCATTTCTTCTCGGACGCGAGCTGGTCCTCGAAGTGCACGCCCGAAGCGCCGGCTTCGATCATGCTCTTCATGAGTTCGTACGCGTGGAGCGGACCGCCGAAGCCGGCCTCCGCGTCGGCGACGATCGGGAGATACCAGTCGAGGCCCTTATCGAGCTTCCCGTCGTTTTTTCCGATTTGATCGGCGCGGATAAGCGCGCTGTTCAACCGCTTGACGAGCGCCGGCACGGAATTCGAAGGATAGAGGGACTGATCGGGATACGTATTCGACGAAAGGTTACCGTCGGCGGCGACCTGCCAGCCAGAAAGATAAATCGCCTTCATCCCGGCCTTCGCCATTTGCACGGCCTGAGCGCCGGTGAGCGAGCCGAGGGCGGTTACGTACGAATCTTTCTTACCCATCATTTCCCAGAGCTTCGTCGCGCCGTGTTTCGCGATCGTGTATTCGACGGGCAGCGAGGCGCGGAGACGCACGACGTCTTCGGCCGAGTAAGCGCGCGTGACGCCGTTCCAGCGCGGGTTCGTATCCCATTCGCGTTTCAGTTCCGGGGCGGTGGGTGCGGTCGGGAAATCGGGACGGGCTTGGGCGGTCATAATCGGCTACCTTTCTGAAGTCGTCAGGTTCGGGCGTTTAGCTTAACTGCTCGTAAGCGGCGAGGGTCAGGAAATCTTCGAATTCCGAATTCAAAACGAGTCGATCGAGAAGGGATTCCGCCTTCGTCAGGAGGGCGCCGGCGGCCGGAAGTTCCACGGCGAGCTTCGCCCGCTCCTCGGCCTTCCACATCGAATAAAGTTCCTTCGTGAATGGACGCCCGTCGGCGAGCCGTCGCTCGGACCGGAGCCACTGCCAGAGCTGGGCGCGCGAAATCTCCGCAGTCGCGGCGTCTTCCATCAGATTATGAATCGCGGCCGCGCCGACCCCGGCGAGCCAGGAGCGGAGGTAGGCGAGCGCGACGTTGAGGTTGTTTCGCACGCCGATTTCGGTCACCGCGCCGCCCGCCACCGTCGTGTCGACGAGCGCCGACTCCGGCGGAAGATCCGTCTCGACGGGCTTCGTCTTCTGGTTCGGGAGGTCACCGAGGATCTGGACGAATTCGGCGCGCGCGATCTCGATGAGGTCGGGATGGGCGACCCACGTCCCGTCGAAGCCGAGGCCGGCCTCGCGTTTCTTGTCCGCCTTCACTTGTTCATACGCCTTCCGGTTCACCGCCTCGTCTTTGCGGCTCGGAATGAACGCGGACATCCCGCCCATCGCGTGGGCTCCCCGGCGATGGCAAGCGGCGACGAGGTGGCGCGCGTACGCGGCCATGAACGGGACCGTCATGGTCACCTGACCGCGGTCGGGAAGGTTCGCCTCGGGGCGATTCCGGAGGCGTTTGATCAAGCTGAAAATATAATCCCAGCGCCCGGCGTTCAGCCCCGACGCGTGATCGCGGAGCTCGTAGAGGAACTCTTCCATCTCGAACGCAGCCGGCAACGTCTCGATCAGCATCGTCGCGCGGATCGACCCGTGCGGTAGTCCGAGTCGCTTTTGGGCAAACGTGAAGACGTCATTCCAGAGCCGGGCCTCGCGATGGCTCTCCATCTTCGGGAGGTAGAAATAAGGTCCGCTGCCGCGGCGGAGGAGTTCGGCGGCGTTGTGGAAAAAGAAGAATCCGAAATCGAAAAGCGACGCGGACATCGCCTTTCCGCTTCCCCCGCCCGGCGGGACGAGCGTCGCGTTTTTCTCGACGAGATGCCAACCGCGCGGGCGCACCTTGAGCGTCGCGCGTTTCGTCCCGAGTTTGTACTCCTTACCTTCGGAATTTCGAAAGGCGAGCTCACCGCGAACGGCGCCATGGAGCGCGGCCTGGCCGTCGAGGATATTTTTCCAGGTCGGCGAAAGCGAATCCTCGAAATCCGCCATGAAGACGTTCGCTCCGGAATTGAGCGCGTTGATGATCATTTTCGCTTCGGCGGGTCCCGTGATTTCGACCGTGCGGTTCTCGAGGTCCTTCGGGCACGGAGCGACTCGCCAATCGCCGCTGCGCGCCTCCGGAACCGTCGAGCGCCCCGCCCGAAACGCAGTCAGTGGATCGCGATCGATCATAGGCTGGCGATCGGCGCGGGCCTGCAGAAGCCGCTCCCGTTCCGGGCCGAACTTCAGTTCGAGTTCCGCGAGAAACGCGAGGAGTTCCGGCGTGAGGAAGGGGGACGAGGCCGCGCGGGTCGTGACGCCGCCGGCGCTCATTTCCGCGGTAGGTCTCGCGGTAGGTTGGTTCTCGCTTGGGCACATCCCTGGCCTCCGATCCCGTTTCTACTCGTAGTGAAACGGAGAGCGGATCGACTGTAAAGCGAAATGAATTCCCGTAGCTTATTCGTCGCTAGTATCGGCGGATTTCTTCGGCTTCAGGGCGGCCTTCGCGGCCTTCGTCGGGCCGACCGAGGAAATCGAGCGGTTCAGCGGCGACTTCTTTAACTGGGAAGTGATGCGGGGCCGCGCCGTCGGGGTGAGCGTTTTCTCCGAGTATTTCGCGCCCGGTTTAGCGATGACTCCGCTCCGCGTCGGGATCGGTTTCGTCGGGATGGCACGGGTGGCGGGGTGCGCGACGATTTTCGTCGCGGTCGCGGTAGACAGCGTCGTGCGGACGGCGGGTTTCGCGGCCGTGCGGTAAGTCGGCGCGGGCGCCGACGGTCGGCGCGCGGCCGACGCGGAGGAGGGTGCGTGAGTGCGAGCGACGGCGGCGGGCGCCGGCTTCGCGTTCTGGACCGCCGAGGGCGTTTCCGTCTCGGAGATCTCTGCCGGATCCACGGACGGGCGGTTCACTTCGGCGAGATGATCCGCGGCGACTCGGCGCGCGGGTTCGACTCCGCGACCCGGCGCACGCGTGTGGACTTCTTCGGTGACGGCGACCATTTCCGCCTGAGCCGGCATGAAGAACCGGTCGAGTAGGGAATAGCGCTCGTCGAGCTTAATTCCGACGATCGAGATGAGGTAAAACGCGAAGAGCGCGATATGTTTCGCGCCCGCCTTCTGGCGGAGCATCGTCTCGAGCTTCGAAACGCGAAGTTCGACGAGGTCGGGAAGTTCTTTCTTGTTCGAACGGAAACCGCGGAAAAACGAGGCGATGCGGCTCGACTTTTCTTCTTTTTCGACGATCTTGGTTTTCGCCTCCCAGTCGGAGGTGAGGATTTGTTGGGCGGTATCGTTCAGCTCGCGAAGCTCAAGGCGTTCGAGGCTCATGTCCGTCTCGAAGAGCGCGTGCATGATCTGAGCGGTATCGCCGTAATTATAATGCGGGAATTTTTTCAGCATCACGCCGCGGAGAGCGGCCTGGTACGCGGCCGCGCTCGGATAGCGATTTGCGGCGTCCTTCTGGAGCGCCTTCATCACGACTTCGTCGACTTCGGCGCAAACCTCGGGGTTCAGCGTCGAGGGCGCGACCATGTGATCTTCGCACTTTTCGATCCGTTTGATGATCTGGAGTTCGGTATCGCCGTTCTTTTGGAAAAGCTTTTGGGACGTCAGGAGTTCCCAGGTGACGATGCCGAGGGAGAAAATGTCCGAACGGCCGTCGAGGTTGTCTTCCGCGAGTTGCTCGGGCGAAAGGTAGCCGCATTTCCCCTTGATTTGCCCGGCGCGCGTCTTCTCGGCGATGCCGTTCTTCGCTTTTGCGATGCCGAAGTCGATGACCTTCAAATTTCCGCTGTAGCTGACGATGAGGTTGTGCGGGGAAATATCGCGGTGGACCGCGTTCACGGCCTCGCCGGTAGCCGCGTTCTCGAAGGAGTGGGCGTAGTTCAGCCCCGCCGCCGCCTGCGACATCAGTCCGAGGACGGTCGGAACCGGGATCGGCTCGCCCTTTTCGGCGACTTTTGCGGTGATTTCGCGGAGACTCTTGCCCTCGACGTATTCCATGGCGATGTAAGGCTGGCCGTCGATCTCCCCGAAGTCGTGGAGCTGAATCGTGTGCGGATGATTGAAACCGAGCGTCGTGTGGATCTCGGAGCGGAACATCTTGATGAAAATCGGATCGTTCGCGATTTCGCGGAGGATGCGTTTAATGACGAGGATCCGGCCGTTCGCACCCGGTTTCGCGGGACGGGCAAGGAAGACTTCGGCCATCCCGCCTGAAGCGAGACTTTTCAGCAGCACGTAATCGCCGAACACTTCAAATTTTCGGTTCGCAGAACTCGCCGACATGGGTGACCCTTCCTAGCGACATTCCATTCGCTAAAGAACTTATCGACCCGGGCCAACGTACAACTGAGTGGGTGCAAAGTGTTAATATCAATTTAACACATTCACGCACCGAGTCAAGTACTCTGGAATCAAAGAGATTTTCCCCCAATCCGAACCGTTTAGGCGCTTTGATATAAATTACGCGCGACGGGGGTTTGTTCCCTCAACTCGTGCTCGAGCGATTTGGCGGCGTCACTCGGTGAAGAGCTCCCTTCTTCTTTTCTTCACCGGCGGAAGGCGTCATGCTGAAGGACCAAACCGATGAAGACCTTCGACCGGAACCTCGGAATTGAGAAGTTGGAATCTCTTCCCGAAACGCCCGGGATCTATCGCTTCTACGACGAGGGCGGAGCGCTCATCTACGTCGGGAAGGCGAAAAATCTTCGCCGACGCCTTTCCCAATACCGGAACGCCAAACGACGGAAAAAGCACGCGAAGATGCGGAAAATCGTGGCGGAAGCGGCTCGCCTTGAGCACGAAGTCTGCGCCGACGAGTTCGCGGCGCTTCGGCTTGAGACGGAATGGATCCAGTCCCACCGTCCAAAATGGAACGTGGTGGGCGCCTTTTCCTTTCTCTACCCGATGATCGGCGTCGACCTCCGGGAAGGCGTTCTTCGCCTTTGCTACACGACGTTACCGGCTGCGTTTCCAGAGTTCCGTTTTCACGGCGCGTTTCGTTCCCGGGAACGGACGCGGGACGCCTACTTCGCGTTCGGCGAACTCCTTCGCCTGGTCGGTCATCCGATGCCGCGGCCGAAACGTGGGCCCGCGGTTCCGCGCGGAAGCACGTACCAGTGCGGTTTTCGCCAGATCCCCGTGGAATGGGCGGCGAAACTCGAAGGGTTTTTCCGTGGCGACGACTTTTCGGCGCTTGAGGAACTCGCGATTCTTCTGCTCGACCGGCCGACGGCCGTCGCTCGGCGGTCGGAAACGCAGGATAATCTGCGCACCATTCGTCTTTTCTGGCGACACGAAGTCCAGGCCCTCCGGACCGCCCGCCAGCGTACGGATTGGGAGGCCTATCCGGTTTCCCAACGCGATCGTGACCTCGTCTTCATCGCCCTGAAGTCCCTCATGTCAAAAGGCGAAGCAGCGTCTCCATTAAAAGGTCGACGTCGAGCGGCTTCCGAAGGACGAGGGTCGCAGGATGCGCGGGAATGTCCGATCGTCCGGCGGCCGTCATGATGAGGATCGGAAGCCCGGCCCGCTCGGGATACTTCGCGGCGAACTCGCGGAGGAACGTCGGTCCGTCCATAATCGGCATCGACAAGTCGAGGAGGATGAGGGCGATTTCCGGCGACTGCGCGATCAGCTCGAGTGCGCGCTGGCCGTTATCCGCCAAAAAGACGGAGTAGCCTTCGGCATCGAGAAGTTCCCGGAGCGATTCGCGGATCGCGAGGTCGTCCTCGACGATCAGGATCGCGCGATTAGGCGCCATCGTTCGTCGCCTCCGGTATTTTCGTGGGCAACTCGACGATGAATGTCGAACCTTCCCCGAGCGCGCTCTGGACGCGGATTCGGCCGCCGTGCATTTCGACGATCTCGCGCGTGATATAAAGGCCGAGGCCAAGGCCGCTGATGGTCGTTGCGGACTTCGCGCGTTCGAATCGATTGAAGACGCGTTTTTGGTCTTCCGGCGCGATGCCGATGCCGAGATCGCGTACGTAGAGAATCGCCAACTCGTCCTCCGCGCGCACGCGGACGTGAATCGGTCGACCGGCGCCATATTTGATCGCGTTCGTGAAAAGATTCGCGACGACTTGTTCGAGGCGGTACCGATCCCAGTTCCCGGAGATCATCTGCTTCGCCTCGAGCCGAAAAGTGGAGCCCGCGGACTCGAACTGAGAGGCGAAATTCTCGTAAACCGTCTCGACGAGGCTCGCGAGCTCGACCGGCTCGGGACTCAGGGAAAGTTTTCCGTTCTCGATCCGCGAAACGTCGAGCATATCATCGACGAGACGGGAGAGGCGTTCGACCTGGCTCTCCGTCGTCGCGATGAGCGCGTTCACTTTTTCCGGGGAGTAAACCGACTGGTCGCCGCGCCTAAGAAATCGCTTCCGCATCTGGACGTTCAGCTTGATCGACGTGATCGGCGTCTTGAGTTCGTGGCTCGCGACCGAAAGAAATTCGTCACGCTGATTGAGCGCGATTTGCTGTTCCCGAAGCAGGTCGCGCACTTGATACTGACGCCGGCGAGCGCGGAGTGCGACCCGAAGCGCGGTGACGAGGGTCATCGTACGGAACGGGCGTTCGAGGAGCGAGATGTTCCCGCCGGCGGAAAAGAAATCGAGGATTTGTTGGGTATAGACCTGACGATCGCGGCGGGAGGTGAGGAGGACGATCGGGATGTCGGACCAGGTCGGCTGATTCGCCAGGAGCTCTTTCAGCGTGATCGACTCTTCGGGAGTGATCGCTTCCTCGGTGATGAGGAGGGCGGCGGCCGGCGAATGAAGGCGGCGGCAGAGTCTTTCGAGATTCGGGAAAGTCTCCGAATGGATCCCCGACTGATGAAGAACGGCGGCGGCGAGAGCGGCGTCCTGGCCGAGAGGGGCCAGGACGAGCACCGTTTCTTCGGATTTCACGCCGGAGAGCGAAGCCGAACCGCCGACGCCGCTTCTCACAAAATATCACCCAGCCGTGCTTTCGTCGGCCCCGCGTTTTCGCCGCCGGACTGTGGCTCCTTGCCGTGGAACTGAGGAACCCCGGTGAGGACGCCGCGGAAGTCGCTTAGGATTTCCCCGACGTGAAGTCCGTTCTCGTCGATCGTTACTTCCCGAATAGAACGTTCGTGCCCCCCGGTCCGTTTCTTCACGACCGAAATCGCCTTTCGCACTTCCCCTCGCGCCTCGAAGTAGCGCGTGAGGATGACGGTGTCGGCGAGGTAAGTGAGGTCGACCGGCGAGGTCATCGAACCGATCATTCCCTGCTGGGTAAGCATCATGATCGTGACGACGCCCTGATTGTTCAGATAGGCGAGGAGTTCGTGAAGCTGAAGCACGAGGAAATGTTCCTGCGGCATCGCTTGCACGTATCCGTTCATGCTGTCGATCACGATGGTTCGGAACCCTTCCATCGCGACGAGGCGCTGGATCATTCCGGAAAAAGCGCCCGGCGAGAGTTCCGCCGGATCGATTTTCCGCTGGCGGAAGAGCCCCTTTTTCTCGGCGTCGCGGAAATCGAGGCTCAGGGCGTCGGCCCGCTTGTAAAAGTTCGCGATCGTCTCGTCGAAGCAGAAGTAGGCGACCTTTTCGCCCGCGCGGGTCGCGGCGAGCGCGTATTTCATGCCGATCGTAGATTTTCCCGTGCCCGCCGGGCCGATGATGAGATTACTCGTGCCTCGATCGAGACCTCCGCCAAGCAGGAGATCGAGTTCCTTGCTCCCGCTTTTCAGGACCCCGCGAACGTCGGCCTCCGAAAATTTCGAGGAGATCATGCGTGGATAGACGACGAGTCCGCCGCGCCGGATGTCGAAATCGTGGTTTCCACCGACGAAATCCACGCCGCGAAGTTTAAGGATCCGGATTCGCCGCCGCTCGCCCCCGAAATCGTGGTGCATCCGGGTAAGGCTGATCACGCCGTGGGCGAGGCTTTGGACCTGGACGTCCTGGGCCGC
Source organism: Bdellovibrionales bacterium (assembly GCA_043785205.1). Taxonomy (GTDB): domain Bacteria; phylum Bdellovibrionota; class UBA1018; order UBA1018; family UBA1018; genus JACMQW01. The sequence continues at coordinate 1,802 of JAYVXM010000592.1, read as the reverse complement.
GATCGTCAGATCGTCGAGAAAGAGGACGGTCGCTTCGCGGGGCGAAAGATTCTGCTTGAGCGCGAGGATCTGACGGCGATAGCGGAGCGGGTTTTCCGCGAGGAGGCGCATTTCCGAGACGGAGTCGAAAACGATCCGTGATGGCGAAAGATCGTTGATCTCGCGGAGAAGTTTGTCGGTGATTTGGGTGAGCTCGATTTCGGAAGGATGAAATAAACTCGACTGGGATTCGGGAGAAAACTGGGACTCGAGAAGTGAGAGGTCGATAATCGAAAGATTCGAAAGATCCCACCCGTGAGAATGCGCGACCTTAAAGAGCTCGCGCTTCGTTTCCGAGAAAGTGATGTAAAGGACCTTCTCGCCGCGCTTCGCACCTTCCATAAGGAATTGGAGCGCGAGAGTCGTCTTCCCCGCGCCGGGCTCGCCCTGGACGACGTATAGACAGTTCGCCGGGAGCCCACCGCCGATGATCGTGTCGAGTCCCGGAATGCCGGTACTACAAAGCCCGTCCGATCCGCGATCGGACGCAGTGTGGTTTTTTTCCATTGAAGTCAGCTCCCAGTGTGGTTTTTTTACCGCCCTACGGGGCATTGTTCGGTAAAACCGGGGCAAAAACAGACTTCCGCCGCCGACTCTTCCCGCACGATTAAAAGTATTTCAACCCACGTGCCAGGTTTCGAGCGCCCTAAGGAATGTGCCTCTCCTCCTGGGAGGGGCGAGCGGGAAGCGGACCGAGGATTCGGCCCCGACCGGCAAGCTGCACGACGGCGTCGTCGTTCACCGCCGAAAAGCGATGGTAGTGTTCACCGACGGTACGGAAATTTTCGCTCTGGCGGAGCACGACGAGCTCGTCGATTTCCGGGAAGTCCTTTCGCGCCGTAAGGTAGGCCGGGCAAACGGGGGCCGCGAGGATGATTTCGCGGGCGCCTCGGTCCCGGAGGAGCCGGACCGCGACGCGCGCGGTTTCGCCGGTCGCGATCCCGTCGTCGACGAGGATGATCTGGCGACCGCGGACGCGGGGGAGGGGGAGGTCTTGGCGGTAAAGCGCGATCCGTCGACGGATTTCCGAACGTTCCCGGTCGAGCGCCATTTCGATCTGTCCCTCCGGGATATGCAGCGTCTCGATGTCGTCGAAATTCAGGTGATAGAAGCCGCCTTCGACCATTGCGCCGATCGCGTATTCGGGATTACCCGGGGCCCCGACCTTACGCGAGATGAGGACCTCCATCGGCGCTCCGAGCCGGCGTGCGATTTCGTAGGCCACGGGAACCCCGCCCCGCGGAAGCGCGAGGATGAGGGGATCCGTAAAGGAACGTGACCGGAGGTTTTCCCCGAGCAGCGCTCCGGCTTCCGTACGGTCCGCGAAACGATCGCCGACGGACCGAAATGGCACGCACGGTTTCATCCCTGATAAAAATGCAATGCGCGCGCCAGCCCGTTCGGGTCGGGCGATCGAGGGAAGTCTAAGGCTTATTTCCAGACGCCGCTGATCGAGGAGGCATTGCGGTCCTTTAATCCGAGCGACGAAAGCCCGAATGCGTCCTCGAGGGTGCGGAGAAGACTATAGTGACTGAGTTGAGTCGCTTCCGTCGAACCCGGAATCACGCTATCACCGTAAAGCGCGCCGTAGATCCGATTGCCGCCGAAGGCGGAGCTTTCGTCGAAGGTTGCGATCACGAGCATGTCTTTCATGAAGCGCGTGTCCTTGAGCAGGGGCACGATCGCATTGCCGAACCACTGATCGGCGAATGCGACGCCCGTGTCGTGGCCGTCGTTTTTCAGGTCCGGGATGTAGAGCGAGT
>JAYVXM010000591.1:0-3252 GCA_043785205.1 Bdellovibrionales bacterium | reverse complement strand
TTCATATTTTAGGTCTTCCCGGCGCCCGGTTCGTCTGGAAACTAAAAGCGCGGTTCCAACACACTTCGCTTCGACCCTACTATAATCCGGTCGATCTTTTACAGCCGAGAAGCTTTGTGCGGCGAGTAAGAGCGGTGCAGTTTCCTGGCTTCGAAGGCGCGGTCAACTATGGTAGGCCTTTCCCGCAGGCAGCCCCGGGCCGAAGGACAAAAATACATGGAATTCAAATACATCACGGATATCACCCACCTAATTTCTGAGGATCACGACGCTGAGATGCCGGATGAACTTTTTACGTTTCGCGAATATCTCGGGCACTTCATCAAGGCGGCCTCCGTCACAAGCGAAGTCGAGTTTCAGAGTGCGGTTCCGTGCCGAAAAAAGATAAACCGAAAACCATGCCCGGGATTTATCGATATCGTTAAGCGGGACATTCCCGAGTCCTTCATCTATTGGCACTGCTCATCTTGCGAGGACGGTGGCCGTATCGCCAAGTGGCGCGGATGCCCATTCGATCAGGCGCAGGTTAGTCTAAACGCTTTGCCCGGCGAGGAACCCAATCCGCGAGTCGAGGTATCGATTTCCCGCGAGGAAATGCACGCTCTCATTCACGGGACCGGCTTTGACCCGGATAGCGAGCGGATCATCTATTTGGCCAGGCCTTCCGGAAAAGTCGTCCGTCTTTCCGGCTTGTACGACGATATGGAAAATTTTGAAGGTTTTCTGGCCTCTGAAGCCAATCATGAGGAAAACAAGAAACGCCAAAAGGTCCTGGACGCGGTTCATGGTCGGGTCGATGGGGCAATTCGGGAAGCTTATGATCTCCATGAGATCGGTGCAGACTGATGCCTCAGGCCCGACGCAACGAGCGCTGCCGCTGTGGGAGCGGCAAAAAATACAAACGATGCTGCCTGGCTAAAGATTCCCCGAATGTCTCGAACGATCTCCCGTGGAAACAGGTTCGGGCGGCGCGGGACTCCTTGAATGCGCAGCTTCTCGAATTTTCTACCCGGTTCTATGATCGGGACGCACTCCACGCCGCTTGGGAGGAGTGGTGCTGTGAGTTCGACGAAGATCTCGTCCCGCACGGCGGAGAATTTGTTTCATTCATGTCCTGGTTCCTCGTCGATTGGTTGGATGACGACGAGGAGAATAAAAATCCGTTTCCGCCGCTCTCGTGGCGCTTCGAGGCTGAGTATGAAGACGAACTTTCTCGGGTGGAGTCCGAATACCTGGCCTCCGTGATGGATGAACCGTTTTCGTTTTTCGAAATCCTGGAACCAAATCCAGGCGATGGCTATTTACTAAAAGACATCCTTACGGGCCGAGAAATCTACGTCCGCGAACGATCCGGATCAGAAGGTGTGAAGGCGGGTGGGATTCTCTTCGGCAGGCTGGCTACCGCGATGCATGTCACGATTTTCGATTCGATCTCGGACACTATTTATCCCCCCGAGTGGAAAAACAGCATCCTGGAACTCCGGAAAGCCCTGAGAAAGGCGCTAAAGGTACCCAAGGACCAAATGCCGAGTCTGGAAGACATTCACATCTATGAAGGGGCCATCCGGCGACTGTACCGAAGCTTCCGGGACCAGGCTCTCCATCCAAAACCTCCTACGCTCGTGAACACCGATGGGGAGCCTCTAATATTTAATAAGGCGATATTCGACATTGAAAGTGCGGAAGTCGTTTTCGAGGCCCTCCATCCGCTTTGTTTTGCTGAAACGAAAGAAGTCCTGCTGGAGTGGGCAACGAAAGATAAAGACGGGAGCCTTCTTAAGGTCGAATTTTCCTGGCTGAAGAAGACAAACGCGAGGCTTTCAGGAGTGAATAATACGGTTCTTGGACACATCACGATCGAAAAAAACCGGATGACGGTCGAGACCAACTCCCAGGAGAGAGTCAAAAAGATTAAGGCCATCATAAAGAAGAGCTGCGGGAATGCCGCTCGGTTTAAGACCACCCTGATCGAGCCCCTCGAAGCAAAGATGAAGGAAGCTCGTGCGCGCGCCGACTCCCCGCCGAAGCCGTCTCAGGCTCAACAAGATTTAACGGAGCGGCCTGAGATAAAGGCTAAGCTTCAAGAAATAGTGCGAGCCAATATGGAGTCGTGGATTCTAAAAAATATCCCCGCTCTCGGGAATAAGACGCCACCCCAAGCCATCCGAACCCCCGAAGGTCGGGAGATGGTCGAATCGCTCCTGAATCAATTCGAACGCGGCGCGGGCGCCATGGGAGACCGGGACTTTGAACTGGGCCTGATCCAAGGGATAAGAAAAAAACTCGGACTATCGAAATAACATTATCGCCAGGCTCACCAGTAATTTCGCAACAACCACCGACCTCCCCGTCACCGTTTTCTTCTTAATTAATATTTAATAAATAAATACTATTCATACCACTCTTCCACCACCACCCTGCCTTCTATTCTATTGTAACCCCCGCTCCTGACCTCACCATACCTACATCGTAGGGGGGGTGAGGTCAGGAGCGGATCAGGGTGGAAATGGAATGGAAGGCAGGGTGGTGGTGGTCTTTGATTTCAACTATTTACCTCGTGTTTTAGCCTCGATTTGAAACCCATCAATTTTATCACTGCGTGATAAAATTCTTCCCTCGTTTTCAAGCCAGATCTCGGAAGCTAAAGCTGTCTTCTGCGCTCCTGAATTTCGCCGACAAGCCAAGCTTCCGGAACACGTCTAGCTCCACGAAATAGATTCCATTCGGATGCCTTGCGATTTTTACCGGTCCGGAATTCTCCCGGACATCTGCATATACGGACCAAAGACTTTCGAAGAGCCGTCTTCCTTCGACGATGTAGAACACGAAATCGTATTCCGGATTCGTCATGTGGCTTTCGAATTTTCGAAATAGTCGGCGCTTCGACTTCTGAGTAAGTTCGAGCTCAAAGGCAGCTTTCGAATTCTTCCCGGCACTTTTTAGATGCAGAATCGCGTCGGGAAGTCCGGCCATTTTTTCTCCCTGATCGCGTGCATGGAGGTAATAGAAGCGCGCCATGAGTTCCTTTCTGAGTTTCTGCTCAGGAATCCAAGTCTTCAATGCCGGGGACGTTTCGATGAGGTTTTGCATCTCCCGGAGGATCATGTCATGGCGAAACGAAGTCCGGTAAGTTGGGGCGTGACTTCCGACGGCCCAACCCGCTTTGTCCCGAAACTCGGATAATTCCCGGGTGGCCTTTTGCCCTAAGCTCCACCCCCGCATTTCGTTTCCGTCGCCCCGAATCTCGACCAG
>JAYVXM010000590.1:0-3259 GCA_043785205.1 Bdellovibrionales bacterium | reverse complement strand
CACTGAACGGTCGCCGGATTCTCGAGGGGATTTCGCCAGAGCGGATGGTAGGCCAGGAGATTCGACGGCGCGAAGGCGCCGGCCATCAGCGGAAACGTATTGAAGGCGAAACCCGCCTTCAAGCCGGCGACGAACGCGCCGTAGAAGATCTGGAGCGCGAAGAGCGTCGCGAGGAATTTGAACTTCGGCCGTAGGAAGGCGAGGGCAACGGCCTCGCTCGCCGGGTGAGGTCGGTCGCCGCCGAAAACAGAACGCGTGAGGGCGACGAAGTAGGCCAGGATGAGGAGCGCGAGCGCGAGGTGGGCGGCCAGACGGAAGTGGCTTACGCTCGTTCGCTCGCTCAGCCCCGATTTCACCATGAACCAGCCGAGCGCGCCCTGGAGTCCGCCGAGGACGACGCCGAGAAAAACGCGGAGCGCGAGTCGACGGGAAATGCGACCGCGCAGCCAGAAATAAATTCCCGGCAGGAACGTCACGACGCCGACGAGGCGCCCGACGAGGCGATGGAACCATTCCCAGAAAAAGATCGTCTTGAAAGTACCGAGTTCCATCGTCGAATTCACCAGCTTGAATTGGGGAATTTCGCGATACTTCGCGAAAGCGGCCTCCCATTCGGCGGCGTTCAGGGGCGGAATCGCACCCAGGATCGGTTTCCAATCCGTGATCGAGAGGCCGGAGCCGGTGAGCCGCGTGACCCCGCCGATCGAGATCGTCGCGACGATGAGTACGCAAACGGCGACGAGCCAGGCGCGGACGGCGGGGCGATCGTTTTCGAGCGAAGCGGACATCGACGGAATTCCCGGATTAAATTTTCGCCTTCAGATTCGACTCGATCGCGTCGCCAAGTTCCTTCGACTCCGGCGTGACGCCCGATTTATAGCGGCCGCCGATCTTTCCGTCGCGGGTGATCAGGAACTTTTCGAAGTTCCAGCTGATCGCGCCCTTTGTCGGGGCGTTCTCGACCAGGAAAGCGTAGAGCGGTTGGATCTTATTTCCGCTGACCGGCGCCTTCTCGAAGAGCGGAAACGTGACCTTGAAGTTCCGCTCGCAAAAGTTTTTGATCTCGGCGTTCGAGCCCGGCTCCTGAGCGCCGTAATCGTTCGACGGGAACCCGAGAATGACGAATCCCTCCTTCCCGTATTTATCGTAGAGCGCCTGAAGTCCCTTGTACTGTTTCGTGAATCCGCATTCGCTCGCCGTGTTCACGATGAGGAGAACTTTCCCTTTGTAGCTCGAGAGCTTCACCGGGACCGCGTCCTTCGACGCGGGGGTCGGCCCGTTGATCTGACGAACCTCGAAATCGTAAACGCTCGTCGGTTTCGGAGCGGCGAAGGCGGAGAGGGCGACCGTGGCGAGGAGGAGCGTGACGAAGGTTTTCATAGGGGGGTATACGACGGCGAAATGGCCGCGGTTACAAGTCCGAAATCGATTCCGCCATTAAAATGGCGGGGCCTCTGCCTTTTTTCGGATTTTTCCGGCGGCTTGTACCGGTGTTACACTGGGGAAGGATGCGTCGGTCTTTCACTTCCATTTTTACCCTCCTCTTTTTTTCGCTCGCGGCGGTCGCGCACGGCGCGGACGCTCCCGGGTGCAGCGCGCTTCTCGATCAGGACGCCGCCCTCGTGAACGCGTTGCCCGATCGGCTTCGTCCGATCGTCGAGTCGGCCCATTTTCATGCGCTCCTCACGAATCGCGAAGCGTCCTGGGGCGCTTTCCACGCGGCCCTTGATCGCGGACTCGTGCACGAGGGGAAACCTTTCACCGGTCGGGTCGGCGATCTCGGCGCGACGATGGTGTTTAAACGAACGAAGGACGGGACGCTCCAGCTTTGGATCGGAGCCCTCGAGAAGGGCGGTTTCCCGTTCGGCGCCGCTCTTATCGGCGCACCGGTGAAAACGGACGGCTTTCAGTTCCTTGAATTCATGGGCGCGGAGCTCGGCTGGATTCTGAAGGCCCGCGCCGCCGGCACGCTAAAGGGGAGCCTGGAAATCGTCGGGCGCGACATTCGGTCGGGTCGGCTCATCGACGTTCTCCATTCGCTCGGCTTTCAGCGCGGCGCGGTTTCGTCGCCCCAATGCTTCATTTTCGGGATGGTCGGCGGCGTGGCGGGATTCGGACTCGCGGGGTACGGCCTCGGCCGAATGTACTTCGGTCATTACGATTCCGACGTCCAGAACGGATCCATTTACGAAGAGCAGCGGAAGTTTTACCGGGACATCGGATTCGGAGCGGTAGGGGGAGCCGGCGCTGGCGCCGGTCTCGCCGTGCTGGCGTGTTTCAAGCTCACGGGCCGGAACTACTCGGTCGAATTCAATCCGAAGGAGATTCCGGCGAATCCCGCCCAGCGCCCACCCGTCGAGATCCCGCCGATCGACCAGAAACCGCCGATCCTCGATCCGATTCCTCCGGTCGTGAAAGAAGATCCGGTGGTCGTGCCGCCGGATCCGGTCATCGTCCCGCCCGTGGTGAAGCCCGATCCGGTGGTCGTGCCGCAAGATCCGGTCGTCGTTCCACCCGTCGTGAAGGAAGATCCGGTTCCGCCCGTGAAGCCCGATCCGGTGGTCGTGCCTACGCCCGGCGCTTGAGCCAGGCGCTCTTGATCTTAATGCCGTCCTTGATGAAGAGCTTTTCGAAGAGCGTGACGTCGGGAATATCGAGTTTTCCCGCCGAGGGATTTCCGGCGTGCAGATCGAGCGACTCCCGATCCATTTCCCATACGTCCTTCGTCGCGGCGAACGCGTCCTGCATCCAAGCGTAATACCCGTCGTGGTCCGTCTTGATATGAAAGATCCCGCCCGGGCGCACGACGCGCGCGGCTTCCCGCAGCGTGGATTCCTTCAGAAAGCGATTCTTCCACTGGGATTTTTTCGGCCACGGATCCGGGAAGTAGAGGTAGAGCGCGTCGACTTCGCCCTCGCCGAACATGTAGCGAAGGCGTTCGACGTTCGCCCGAAAGAAGAGGAGATTGCGGAGCCCCTTCTCCGCGGTCTTTTCCGCCCCGCGATGGATGATCTTAAACTTCCAGTCGATTCCGACATAAAGCTTGTCCGGATTCGCCGCGGCCCAGGCGCGTGTGACGTGTCCCGTATTGCATCCGATTTCGACGTGGAGTTCGCGTTTCGAAGGCGAGTCTGTCGAGAATTTCTCGCGCCAGGAACCGGCGAAGGTCTCAGTCGCGTTATCGGAATAGGCGAGCCCCGGAAATTCCCTCAACCGAGCGGAATAGGGATTCTTCGCGAGCCCGTAAATATAATCGGGA
>JAYVXM010000589.1:0-3265 GCA_043785205.1 Bdellovibrionales bacterium | reverse complement strand
GAGCATCAGAAGGACGACGCAGGTGATGAAGGTCGGACGGCCGATCGATAGATTTGCGAGATTCATAAGGAAGGTTCCTGAAGTCTTAAGGGTAAAGGTTCGGGATCAGCCACCGAACGTTTTCATTTGGGCGAGGAGGGAAAGGACCTCGCTCTGGGTCTGGATGCGCCGAAATTCGGCCTGGTTATAATCGGTTTCGAAAATGAGGCTTTGGTAAGTCGTCGTGCGCCCGCGTTTCAGCCGGCTCCGCTCGTTCAGCGCCTTCTTCTTCTGGATGTCCGCCACTTTTTCGGCGATTTCGAGACGCGCCTTGGCTTCGGAGAGTTTCTGGACGAGATCCTTCCACTCGACCTCCTGGTCAAAGATCTTCTGGTTGGCCAGCGCTTCGGCGGCCGCGCGCTCTTTCGCATAGCCGGCGCGGGCGTCGCTCGAGGCGCCCGCCGCGAGCGGCATCGAAAGCCGAACTCCGAAGACGTTCGTCGGCTGGTCGGAGTGAAAGGAATTCCGGAGCGCGTCGTTTTGCTCCACTTCCTGGGAGTTTCGGGCGTAGGCACCGTAAACCTCGAGCGAAGGACGATTTTTCTCGATGCCCATCCGCGCGTTGGCGCCAGCGGCGCGCTGCTGCTCGCGGGCGGCGCGGACGTCGTCCCGGATCTGGGCGCGTTCGGGAGTCCGCACCGACTTCGGATCGGCGAGGGCGAGGGTTTCCGGTACTTCGTCGGAGTCGATTCCGCGCGCTCGGTTGAAGGCGCGCGAAGCGGAGCGAAGGCCGTCGGTCCCCGACGCGACGGAGAGGCGGAGGGTTTCGAGGTTCGCCTGGGCTTGGAAAAGATCCGAATCTTCGCCGAGATTCAGCCGGGAGCGGCGCCGGTTCCACTCGTAAATGTCCTTCGCGCGGTCGAACGAGTTTCGGTTCACTTCGTCGAGCTCGCGGGCGGCGGCGAGTTGGATGTAGGCGTTTTCCGCGGCGGCGCGAGCGGCCTTCGCCTGGTAGCTCTGCGCGAACTTCGCGGCGAGCGCGGCCGCCTCGACGGCTTCGTACTGGGCCCGCGTTTCGGCGCCGAAGAAGTTCCGCCAGAGTTCGAGGGTGAGCTCGATTTTCGGAGAGCCGTAGTAGTAGATCGGCTTTCCGAGACCGACGTAGCCGGTCTGGGTGAGGTTATAAGAGACGCGGCCGCGAAGCCCCCACGGGGTCGTTTGGGAAATTCCCGCTTCGAAGGTGTGGTTACGGAACTCTTCGTAGCTCAGGAAAGCGCTCTGGCGCTTGTCGTTCACCCACTGGGCCTGGGCGTCGAAAACGGGGGAGTAGAGAAGCGCCGCTTCCGTCACGCGGAGGCCGGCGCCTTCGGAAGCGTCCTTCGCGGCGACGACCGCCTGGTTCCCGGTTTCGACCTGGGAAAGGTACTGGTCGACGGAAATGGCGGGACCCGTTTTTCGCTCGGCCGAGGACGCGAACGGAGTGCCGAGGAGGGCGGCCAGGACCGCGAGGAGGAAGATCACGAACGGATAGGCTTTCGCGAAGGGTTCTGGATTGCAGGAGGAACCCGGGACGGACTTAAAGATCATACGAGGGACCCTTCCATTGCCATGCGGACGGCACTTTTCACCACCCGGTCCCGAAAATCAGAATCTTTCAGGGAAATGCCGAGTAGCTTTTCACGCAGCATCTCGGTGCGGACGACATGAATCAGTCCCCCGAGGAATAGAAGCGCGCGGTCGTCGACCGAAATCTCCTTCGTGAGAATCTTGCGGGACTGCGCGGTCTTGAAGAAATCGGTGATCACGCCGAAGACCCGCATAAAGACCGTCCGGTAAATATCGTCGGTGAGGGGGTTATTCACGCCGCAGTCGCGGTGCATGATCTGATTAATGTCGGGTTCGCGGAGGTTATACTCGAAAAATTCCTCGGTCATGAGCGTGAGTCGGACGCGCATGTCTTCGAGGCTTTCCGGCCCCTTGAGGAATTTTTCGGCGGAGGCGAGACGGCTCTGGGCGAATTGTTCGATGCAGGTTCGAAAGAGATTTTCCTTCCCGTCGAAATGGTAGGAGACGAGGCTGACGTTTACGCCGGCTTCTTCGGCGATATCCTTTACGGTCGCGCCGTCGAATCCTTTGAGCGCGAAGACTTTCTTCGCGGCCTTCAAAAGGGTGTCCTTCGTGGAGAGTGTTTCGGAGGGGATCATGAGTTCGACGGTAAGGGATTTTTCATCGAATTCAAATGATCATTTGAAAATACCACTATCCCGTTTAATAAAATAGGTTAGACGTTTGACCGATGCGTGCCCCGCGATATGAGCTAACTTCCCGGAAGATAATAGTTTTTTTTGGGAAGGGACAAGGAAGGGATCTCGGGCGGGCGATCGGGACGCCGGTCGGTCGCCACCTTTATTTGATGAATGGGGGTTAATTGTACAAAGGATTGCAAAGTGATTCTACGGAATCGAGGCTAGTGATCGTCCGGGTTCACGCTTAATCTAGATTCAAACGATCCCGATAACCACCGGCGCCCCGCGGGGCGCCGATTAAAGAAAGACCTTTATGCCTAAGACTTCCTCGCTCGTCGTAAAATTTTCGTCCTTCGCCCTGATCGCCTCGCTGGCGTCGGCGAGCGCCTTCGCGGCGAAAGAGAAACCGAAGGCCGAGAAAACCAAGGCCGCCGCGGAAACGAAAGTCGCGTTCGACCCGAACGCTTCCGTCATCAAGTGGGAAGGCAAGAAAGTCACTGGCCAGCACAACGGCGAGATCAAGATCAAGGGCGGCGAAGTCGTCCTCGCCGGTAGGGATCTCAAGGGCGGCGAATTCACGATCGATATGAACTCGATCACCGATAACGACCTCAAGGACGCCGAATACAATAAGAAGCTCCTCAATCATCTCAAGTCGGACGACTTTTTCAACGTCGAGAAGTTCCCGGTCGCCGTTCTGAAGATCAAGAACGCGAAATCCGTCGAAGGCTTCACCGGCCCGACGTACGAAGTGACCGCCGACCTCACGATCAAGGGCAAGACGAACGAAGTGAAGTTCCCGGCCGTCATCCAGACGAAGGAAGGCAAGACGACCGCGACCGCGAACATTACGATCGATCGCACGAAATGGGACATCAAGTACGGCTCCGGCAAGTTCTTCACCGGACTCGGCGACAAGGTGATCAACGACGACTTCAAGCTCGATATCGCGCTGGCCTCGAAATAAGCCGAGGCGATCTCGGCCGGTAAAACGAAAGGCCCCGCAGGAGACTCCTCCGGGGCCTTTTCAATTTCGGTCG
>JAYVXM010000588.1:0-3277 GCA_043785205.1 Bdellovibrionales bacterium | reverse complement strand
GATCCGGACCAACTCACGGACGCCGCGATTTTCCTTTTGGGCGGCGGGAACCCTAAGCTACTCGCCCTGGAGATCCGCGACGATCTGGTGAAAGTCGGCATGCTCGAGGACGTCAGCCAGCTCGCAGATCCGGAGTCGATTCGAGCCGTGGTCAAAATCCTTCGCGGCCGCCTCGCTCAAAATGAATTCGAAAAAATCGCAGGCTCTCATTTGGGCGCTCTCCACGAAGTCCTGAACGAGACAAATCGTCTCGACTATCAGGATTTGAGCCGATCGTGGGGCTGGAAACTGCTGTCCGACGACGATCCCACGTTCAAAGACCCTGCCTATCTCGTAAAGCGCGCCCGCGCGAGTCGGCAAGCGGGGACGATCGCGGGCGGCGCCGAGGAAAGGAATTTCTCCCATCTCGCCGACTTCAAAGAGGAATGGAACCAAGTCGCTCCTTCAAATTCGATACCGATCGCGTTCGCTCAGAGCGGTACGGACGCAAACAATCTTTTCTACGACATCGCGGCCCTAAACATTAAGAAGCGCACTGGGAAATTTCCAAAGGGCGAAGTCGAAATGCTGTATTTTAACGGAGTATATGGCGGAGGTAGAGGCAAAGTCGCCCGCTTTTCGCGCTACTTTAAGAGCAATCCCATTCCGAAAGATTTCCAAATCCCCGCTCCGATGGCCCCTACGATCGCCGGGGTCAAGGATTCCCAAATCGCGTTCGCCGGCCACGGGTTGAACATTGAAAATAAAACAATCGCGGAACTCGAGCAACTTGCGCTCGAAAACATCCGGATGAGGATCAAGGAAAACCCGGAAAAATTTGGCGGCATTTTCTTGGAGCCGATCATGGCGATCGACGGAACGGTTGTCTTTTACCGACCTTCGTTCCTCCGCGAACTTCGTAAACTCTGTGACGAACTCCAGGTGCCGATTTTCGCCGACGAAGTGATGACCGGGGGGGGCCGAACGGGCCGCTTCTTTTCGTATCAGCACTATCAGGGCTTCGAACCCGATTTTGTCAGTTTCGGAAAAGGGATCCAAGTCGCCGGGGTCGCCCTCGTGGTAAGACAGGGCGTCGACCATAATCCAGGGATGCTTCTGGCGCAAAACGCGCTTACGAACTTCGCCCACCCCGACAGCATTCTAAAGGGGATTCAGGTCCTCAAACGGATCCGAGAGGGAAATCTGATCGAAAACGCGAGGAACGTCGGGGCTTACTTCCGGAAAGGAATCTCGCAGCTTTCGCCCGCAGATCATCAACCCACCGGAATCGGACTCTTCATAGGAAATGTTTCGATCCCTCTCGGATCCACGAGCATGGGCCGACTTCTTCCGCCCTTAACCCTATCTCGCGAGAACGTAGACGAACTCCTTACCAAGGCCGCCGGAACTATGACGCGTTAAGTCGATTCCGCCTTTAAAGCGCCTTACAAAGACCTTACAGGACTTCCCTATCCGAATCGTATGCCTCGGGCATACTTCGGGAATGAACCCAATCCCGATCGAGACCACGGGTCCGAAGCGGATCAATCGCGGGAAAGTCGCCTTCTTGCTCGGCGCTCCCCTCGCGACGGCGAGCGCACTGATTTTTTACATCGCCCACTACGGAGTCGCGCCGATCGACGTGATCCTCTTCTTCGGTTTTTACTTCGCGACCGGCCTCGCGATCACCGCGGGATACCATCGCTATTACGCGCATCGTGCTTATGAGTGCCGTCGCCTCTTTCAGTTCGTTCTCGTTTTTTTCGGCACGGCCGCGCTCCAAACCCCGGTGCTCGATTGGGCCTCCGACCATCGCTTTCATCATCGTCATGTCGATCGCGAGGGAGACCCTTACAACATTCAGCGAGGTTTTTTCTTCGCTCACATGGGCTGGATTTTTTATGACGACGTCGGAACCGACGGTCGCCGCCGTCCGTTTGCGAATGTGGCCGATCTCGAGAAGAACCCGCTTCTTCGCTTTCAGCGGAAGTATTACTGGCCGATCGCGATCGCGCTCTGCTTCGGTTTACCAACTCTGATCGGCGCTTTTTTCGGGCGCCCGTTCGGCGGCTTCCTCTGGGGCGGGATGCTCCGCCTCCTCGTCACACATCACTGCGTTTATCTCATCAATTCGGCGGCCCATACTTTCGGGTCTCAGCCCTTTTCGAAGAATCATTCGGCGCGCGACAACGGCTGGCTCGCGCTCGTTTCGTTCGGCGAGGGGTACCATAATTTTCACCATACGTTCGCCAGCGACTATAGAAACGGAGTCGCATGGTACGACTGGGATCCGACGAAATGGCTCATTAAGAGCGCCTCGTACGTCGGATTAACGTCGGCGTTACGGACGACCCCGCGGAATACGATCACCCAGGGAAGAACGGGGCGCCGGTAAACGCCGCCAGGACTGGGAAACGTACCCGGATTTAGACTCTGAGGTCGGACCCATCTGCTGGTTAGGCACCCGTCCTAGCGGCGCCACTAAAACACCTTACTCCGCGTCAGCGCCGTGTTAAGACCCGGTGATGACCGCGCTTATCCCCACCCCGATCCGCATCGAGAAGAATTTCTCGAAAGCCGCGCGCGATCTCCGCGCCGTCTTCGAGAAAAAGTTCGCCGATCCGCGGAAAACCTCGAGCGACCGCTTCGTCTGGGACTACTGGCACATCGAAAATCAGTACAGCGTCCTCCGCACGCCGGCGCGGCACTACTTCCCGAAGACGCTTTTCGAGCGGCTCGAGCGCGATCTCGTGACTTACGGACAGGAGCGCCTCGGTTGTAATGGGATTTCCGACCCGTGGATCAGCCTCTACGTCGACGGAAGTTACCAAAACTTCCACGCCGATTCACCCCATGGGCCGTGGGCGTACGTTTATTCCCTGACACCGTGGAAAACGCGCGAGTTCCGCGGCGGCGAGACGCTGGTTGCGCGCGACGCCCTCCTGAATTTCTGGCCGGCCTTCACGCGGGATCGGCGAAATGAACGCGGGATCGAATTCGACGACCTCTTCGCGGCGATTCCTCCCGAATTTAATCAGCTCACCCTCTTCGACCCGCGCCTTCCGCACGCCGTGAAGGAGGTCCGCGGAACGCGCGACCCGCTTCGCGGTCGCCTCGTCGTGCACGGCTGGTTCGTCGAACCCCGCCCGTTCGTCGCCGGCGCGCTCGCCGCCACTCCGGGGCTTCATCGCCGCGCGGGCGAGCGGCTCGACCGCGTCCTCGAACCGCTCGCCCGCACGCTGGGAAAACTTCGCGATCTTCAGGGGACGGTCGCCCTTCGCGTCGACGTCTCCGCCGC
>JAYVXM010000587.1:0-3282 GCA_043785205.1 Bdellovibrionales bacterium | reverse complement strand
CTCATTCGGTTAGTGTATCCCGAGTCGCTTCGGGAGCGCCAGGGGAAGGGCCCGAATTATAACTTCGTGCAATTTTCGGTCGAGATCAGAACGGTGCGATGTTCCGCGCAGTCGCCCCGCCACGCGTTCCGAAACGTGTACACTCGGCAAACGCTTCCATCGACGCTCGCTTCCGACACCTCAACCCGGGCGCCATTTTCGGTTTTTATGTTTTTAACCAGCATGCCTTTGTCGAAGAGGTCCCCGTCGATCATCGCTTGCAAAGCGAGCTGTACGCCGGTGGCCGAGCCGTAAAGCGGAGTCAGCTGGCAGGCCAAAGCGGAAGAAATCGAAAGGGGAAGAACGAACGGCGCGAGCATGGAAATTTTCATGGAAACCTCGTTTCTTTCCTTGTTTGACCCGTTTCTTGGGGGCACGTCAATGGGTCTTCGCGGCCCGGGCGGACCATCCAGGAATACCGGGTCCCTGGCCGACTCCTAGAGGCGGAATCCCGCCGCCTCCGAATCCGCCTTGAACGTCCGCACCGTATCGAGACTCATCTCGAT
The DNA here is from genome assembly GCA_043785205.1 of Bdellovibrionales bacterium. GTDB lineage: Bacteria > Bdellovibrionota > UBA1018 > UBA1018 > UBA1018 > JACMQW01. The sequence goes on along the minus strand of JAYVXM010000587.1, from coordinate 2,737 downwards.
CGCCGTCTTCCCGAACCCGGACATTTTTTTAATGATGTCGGCCGGAGCGGTAATAATATGGCATCCCGTCTGCTCGGCCTGCACGATATTATAAACTTCGCGCGTAGAAGCCCATAGCAACTCGACCTCGCGCCCGACCGCGACGCAAATTTCCCGGGACACCCGCATCAAAGGCATCGGATCGACGCCCGTATCGGCCAATCGACCCGCGAAAACCGAAACGATCGTAGGCGAACCGCCCCGCACGGCGTCGCACGTCCCTTGCACTTGTTCCTGCGTGAAGAGGGCGGTCACGTTCAGCTTCACCCCGGAATGGGAAAGTTCTTTGACTAACGGAAGACAGGATTCGCCCTTCGAGTTCGTAATCGGGATTTTAACGAAAACGTTTTTTCCCCACGTCTTGATCTCGAGCGCCTGACGGCGCATTTCCGTCAGGTCATCCGCGAAAACCTCGAACGAGATCGGCTTCTCGGTCACGTGGGTGAGGATCTCTCTGCAGTAACCCCGGTAATCGGTTACCCCGGCCTTCCGCATCAGCGAGGGGTTCGTCGTAATCCCCGCGATCTTCGGGTTCCCGTTCATCTCGAGCAAGGACCCGCGATCGGCGCCGTCGGAGTAGATCTTGATTTTCCCTTGGTAAACGTACGGAGTGTTCATGGGCCCGGTTTATGTCTAAGGGCTTGAAACGTCAAAGGAATATAATTCTCAAAGGGGGGATGTGTCTTACTTGACACATTTAGTCAGGTATTGCAGACTCTATTCATGGGAGCGATGAGAGTGGAAAAACTGGGTTTGGGTTTAATTCGATTTGGGGTCCTCGTTCTGGTGGCCAACCTCGCTACCGGCTGCGGGAAGAAGATCGGCGAGCCGAAGTTCGAAGGGATCGCCTGCGGCACCTCCGACCAGTACGCCTCCTACATGAATCCGATGGATTCGACCTTGGTTCAGACCGTCTCCATCGACTCCGCCTTCTCGAGCGATGAAGTCACCAAAATCGAATCCGCGATCAACACTTGGAACGTCCAGGGCCGTCAAACCACCGGCCACGACCTTTTCCGAGCTCAGGTGCTCGCCGTGTCCGCGACTTCCGTCCCCCAGGCCAGCCAAGACTGCGGATTTCCCGGTGCCGAAGGCGCGTTTTCCATCGTCAAGGTGACCAGCCAATCGACTTGGACCTCCCTCGGCTTCAGTAGTAACAATCCGGGCGTTACCATCCGCTGCAGCAGCGGCGTCGACTTCACCGAGAAACAAGTGGTCCTTCTCAACACCACGAACATGCTCTCCTTTCCCCAAATTTTCGAAAACGTCATCCTTCACGAACTTGGCCACGCGATCGGCCTCGACCATAGCTGCGACTCCACGAATGCCGGCACTCCGGGCTTCGCCGGCTGCGCGAAACCCGGCACCGACCCGTCCTACCTCGAGGCGGTGATGTTTCCCTACGTTAGCCCGAGCAACGTGAAGGAAGACCTTCGCCGGAATGACGTCGAGCGGTCGACTTGTGCTTTGAATTATCGGCCTTAGGGCGTATTCGAGGGGCCCCATGATTCTGGCGCTCCCCATGATCTTTTCGGCCGCATTCGTCGGCTTCGTCCACTCGCTCTCGCCCGGGCACTGGCTGCCCGTGGTTCTGATGGTCAAGGGTCGGAAGTGGAATCAGGGTCAAGCCGCCTTTGCCGCCCTCGTCGCCGCCAGCGGACATATCTTCGTCTCGGTCGGCCTCGGCTTCGTCGGTCTCGTGATCGGGCAGTCTTTCTTCGGGCCCCATCTTCACGAAATCGAAGAGCACGCCGGCTTGATTCTGATCGTCTTCGGCCTTCTCTACGCGATCTATTCCCGCTTTAACCACCGGCACTGTCACGGCCACGAACACCACGGCCCCGATCCGCGCGCGGCCGGAAAAGCGCCCTACGTCTTCCTCTTCAGCCTCGGCTTCTCGCCCTGCTTCGCCGTATTGCCCGTCTTCGCGACCGCCATCGGTGTAGGTTCGGCCGCCCTCGCCGGCAGCATGGCGGCCTTCGCCGTCGGCGTCCTCGCAGCGCTCATGGGCGGCAGCCTCCTCGTCTCCCGCGGCCTCGTGAAACTCGATCACCCGCTCTTCGAGCACTACGGCGACGTTATCACCGGCCTCGGCGTCGCGGCGATGGGAACCGTGCTCCTCCTCTTTCCGCACCATCATACCTAATCGACGAACCCTAATTTATGCCCGTTTACGAATACCTCTGCGAAGCCTGTCACCAACCCTTCGAAGCGATCCAGAAATTCTCGGACTCTCCGATCGTCGACTGTGAGAATTGCGGGGCGAAGGGGGCCGTGAAGAAACTCGTCTCGAAGTCGTCCTTCGCCCTCAAGGGGAGCGGATGGTACACGACCGATTACAAGCGCGCTCCGAAACCGGTCGAGAAAACCGCGGAAGTCCCGAAGATCGACGCCGCGAAATCCGAGTCGGGCCCGAGCGAAGCCGCGAAACCCGCCGCGCCCGCGCCCTCCGCTGCGGCGGCCGACGCGAAACCGAAACCGAAGTCGGAGCCCGTGAAACCCGCCGCTCCGAAAAGCGGCACGTCGACTTCGGACTGATATTTACCGGCCAGCCGACGGGACGTTATCGAGGCAGACGCTCAGCTTGTCCGTGGTGATATAATCGACTCCGAGTCCCGCGTACTTTTCGACGAGGTCTTTCGTGTCGTAGGTCCAAAGGGAGATTTCTTTTCCCTTTCTTTGCAGAAGCCGAATCTGA
>JAYVXM010000586.1:0-3294 GCA_043785205.1 Bdellovibrionales bacterium | reverse complement strand
CGATCCGCGTCGATAAGCCGCTCGTTTCGGGCGATTCGATCATGCGGGTTTCCTACCGCGAGCGTCGGACGTTCGGCCCCCTCACGCTCAGCCGCGATTCCGATACGGCGCGGACGTTCACGATCAGCACCGACCGGTAGGTCAGGCGCCTCGCTCGAAAAAGAAAAGGGTCTGGCCGGAACTTCCGGTCGGACTCTTTCCTCATTCGTCGGCTAGGACAGCTCGCTCCGCTACGGTCGGGCGGAGCCCGCCCATCCGCGGGCGAGCCTACTCACTAGGTATACATCTGATCGATCAACGGACGGAAGCGCGCTTCGATCACGTTCCGCTTCATCTTCATCGTCGGGGTCATTTCGCCGTCGTTGATCGAGAACTCGCGATCGATGACCGTGAATTTCTTCACCTGCTCGAAACTCGCGAGCGCCTTGTTCACACGGTCGAACTGGCCCTGGACTTGTTTCAGCATGTCTCCGTCGACGACGACGCCGTTCTTCACCGAGCCCGACTTCGTCTTCAGGTCGCTCAACGCCGAATCGGAGAGGGTGATGAGGGCGGAGAGGTACTTCCGATTGTCGCCGACGAGGCAGACCTGGGAAATGAACCCGGCCTCTTTCAGACGCTCTTCGATCGGCACCGGCGCGATCATCTTGCCGCCGGAGGTTTTCATGATTTCCTTCTTACGCCCGACGATCCGGAGAAGACCCGCCGAAGTCCACTCACCGAGGTCGCCGGTATGGAGCCAGCCGTCCTCGAGGGTCGCCTTCGTATTCACTTCGTCGTTCAGGTAGCCGAGGAAGATCTGGCGCCCTTTCGAGAGGATTTCCCCGTCGCTCCCGAGCTTGAATTCGCAGCCTTCGAGCGGCTTCCCGACGGTGCCCGTGCAGTCGATCCCGCGCAAGGTGATCGAGACCATTCCGGTCGACTCGGTGAGGCCGTAGCATTCGAGAATCTCGAGTCCGAGTCCTCGGAACCACTTCGAAACGTGGGCGGGCAGCGGCGCCGCGCCCGAAGCGAGGAGACTCGCCCGGCTCAATCCCAGCGCCTTCCGGATTTTCGAGAGGACGAGCCGGTCCGCGACCGGATGCGCGAGAGCGTCGACGGGCGAAGGAGCCCGTCGGTGGATTCGCGCGTCCTGGACGCGCTTTCCGACGCCGAGGCCCCAGAGGGCGAGGCGCTTCTTCATGCCGGTGCCCTTCTCGACTTTCGCGACCACGCCCTCCATCATTTTTTCCCACACGCGCGGGACGCATAGGAGAAGCTGGGGTTCGACTTCGCCGAGCTCGGTCATTACGTTTTCGAACTTGGTACAGTAGCTCACGACGTAGCGCTGGGAGATTCCGACTCCGATCGAATGGAGTTTCTCCGCGATATGGCAGAGCGGAAGGAAGGAGAAAAGCGAGCCGTCCCCGGCGAACGGAAGTTTCCAGCGCTTCGAGATTTGATCGACGGTGAACGTCAGGTTATCGTGCGAAAGAACCGCGCCCTTCGGATTCCCGGTCGTTCCGGAAGTGTAGATCATGAAGGCCGGGGCGAACGGGTCGATTTTCGCGAGGAACTCCTCGACCGCCCGGCCGGCGGCGAGCTTCTTTCCTTCCTCGATCGCCTGGGCGTAAGACACGGCGATCGGGCTAAAGCTCGTGTCGCCGTCAAAGACGAGAATGAGTCGGATGGCCGCGGGCACGGTGTTCCCGTCGGCGGTGATCTTTTTGAAATAGTCCTGGTTCTGAACCGCAAGCACGACCGCGCCGGTATGATTCAGGACGTAGTGAATATCCTTCGTCGTCGAGTTCGGGTAGAGGCCCGCGCTGTTCGCGCGGATGAGCATCGTCGCGAGTTCGGCGTGGACCCATTCCTGATTATTATAGGAAAGAATCGCGGTAATTTCGCCGGCTTTGAGCCCGCGGGCTTCGAGAAAGAGCGCGAGGTGAAAGACGCGGTCGAGAAAGTCCCTCGCGGTCAGAGTCTTCCACTTTCCGGCGATGCGGGTCCGTTGGGCCGGCGAATGCGGGGTGGCTTTCGCCCAGTCCGAAAGACGATGCAAAACGGTCGAAGACATGGGGTGTCCCTTTCTCTCTCTCTCAATCAATGTTCTAGACGGAAATTTTCCCGGACCCACGGGGGTTTGTCAAAGGGGTGCGCGTCGCGACCGGTCGACCCTAGCGGTAAAGCGTGAAGAAGAGTGGCTTCCGGCGATCCTCGCCCGTCACGGAGGCGGGTATCCGACCGAGACCCTTGCCGCCGGAGTGCATCTGCGCGATCGGAGCGTCGCCGTAGAGGGTGTGGTACCAGTAGAAATTCCGGCCGATGAGCGTCACGTAGTCCCGGGTTTCCTTATACGGGATGAGATCGAGGAAGAGCATGCGGTCGGCGGTCGGATAGCGCTTCGTCCAGTCGTCAACCCGTTCGGCGCCGGCGTTGTACGCCGCTAGGGCGAGTTCCGCGTCGCGGAAGTATCGATTCACGAGCCGCCCGATGTATTTCGTCCCGATCCGGATGTTCGTCTCCGGAAGCATCAGCGCGCGCCGCGAGGTCCGCTCGATCCGGCGGGCCGTCGCCGGCATGAGCTGCATGAGGCCCATCGCGCCGACGCGCGACTTCGCCCAGGGATTGAACCCCGATTCCTGGCGAATGAGCGCGGCGACGAAGAAGGGATCGGTTTCGCCGGAGTACTTCCGGATGAGCGGAAGATCCTTCATCGGATAGAAAAGCCGGAGCGTCGTTTGGGAAATCAGCCGGGGTTCGTCGCGGAATACGGTCGAAAGAAGCCGGAACTGAGAAATCGGATCGCCGACCCGGTACGAGAGGGTCCCGACGTAAAGACGAACCTCGGGTTCGGTCCTCTGGATCACGTCCACGGTCTTCGCGATCACCCGGCGGGCGATCTCGTCGGCGCCGACGGCGATGAGGCCTTCGATCGCGCGGACCCATTGGTTCAGCTTCGGTTGGGTATGGGAGCGGAAGAAGACCGTCGGCTCGTTCGTGCCCACGACCCGCGCGAGTTTCGCCATCTCGACGCGGTTGCTGATGATCGAATGGTAGCTGAGCGGCGCTTCCTTCAGGAGCCGTTGCTTGAAGACATCCGCCCGAAGCCGGTCTCCGCGCATCGTCGCGCAGCGACCGCGCCAGTAGAGGGAGCGCGCGATGAACTCGAGATCGTTCTGACCGTAAAGCTTTTCGAGAAGAGGGTCGGCGGTCTTGCAGTCTCCGTCCTCGATCTTGAGGAGCGCGTACCGGAATTTCGCGCGCGAGGAGTGCTCAGTGACCTGGCACCCGAGGACTTTCTCGTAGAGGGAG
>JAYVXM010000585.1:0-3301 GCA_043785205.1 Bdellovibrionales bacterium | reverse complement strand
ACTCTATCCAACTGAGCTACGAGCCCGCGCGACTCGTCTCGACGAGAAGGGGTTAGTGTTCGCCCTTTTTCTTCGCTTTTTCAAGTTTGTCCTTCACGCATTTCTCGTAGGCCGGATTGGGTTGGCCGTTGTTCAGGCGCGGGCCCTTCATCGTCTTTTTGGCGCATTCCTCGTCGCGGACGACGATCGCGCCGCCATTTTGGTCGGGATCTCTCGGGTTGGTCAGGAGTTCCTTCCCGTCGCCGCCGGGGATGCCGGTATTGACGGTCTGGTCGGCGGCGGCGGCCCCGATCGTCAAGAGGAGGGAGGTGAGGCTGAGCAGGATCCAAGAACGGGTGGGCGGGGTTTGCATCGCTAGAGTCTCCGGGGGTCGGAGGTGAAACTCAAGTGAGTTTCCTTTAATTTTACCCTGGAAATCGGCTCCGGGAGTGACGAATGGCGGCCGATCCGACACCCGAGAACCTTGTCGGATTCTGGCTCGACGTGCTATCCTGAATCAGGTTTTTAACGGGCCTCGCCCAGAACGGAAGTACGCATGCCAGCCGCGAAGATCGACATTCAGAAAATTATCGGGCGTCTCAAAGAAGCCCGCTCCCAAATCGAAAACCTGATCAAGGATCGTTCCTGGATCGGAGAGGCGAAAAAGGTCGCCGAAAAGCAGGGCCAAGAAGTGAAGAAGCTCCTCGACACCGACGTCGCGAAGCTGAAGGCCTTCCTCGAAAAAGAGAAGAAGGAACTCGAAAAGCTCCAAGCCCAGATCCCGGGCGAAGTCGACAAGCTGAAGAAATTCGTCGAGAACCAAAAGAAGGAACTCACGAAACTTCTCGGCACGGTGAAGACGACCGCCGAAACCAAAGCGAAGTCCGCCCAGACGGCCGCGAAGGCGAAAGCGACGGAAGCCCGCGCGAAAGCGACCCAGGCCGCCGAAAAGGTCTCGAAGCGCGTCGCGAAGACGGTTTCCAAGTCGACCGGCTCCAAGAAGTCCGCTTCGACCTCGAAAAAGACCGCTGCCACGGCGTCTGAATCCAGCACCGGCGTTTGATGCCGACCCCGCCTTTTCCCCCGAAATCTTACGGAACCGCCCCTCCCGTTTCGGGAGCGGGCGGTTTCTTGACATTATGCTCCCCGCATGGGCATTCTGAGCCCGTCTGCATGTCTGATTTACTAAACCTAAAAGTGAGGAATTCCAGAATCGTCTATGGAGGTTAAACCTAAATCCCGCGTGTCCATTATCCCGGCCGGCTCAGCACCTGCTTCGTCCTCCGGTCCCACTCCATCCTCGGGCCCTTCGCCCATCAAGCCCGCGACTCCGGGAGCCCCTTCGACGATGACCGTCACCGGCTCCGGTTCGGGCGCGAAAATCACCATCGGTGGCGGCGCCCCTCGGCCTCCGTTCGGCGGCGGCGGCTTTCAGCCCCGACCCCCGCGCTATCCGAAGCGCGACCTGACTAAATTCAATACCGACGAGCATCGAATCAACGACCGTATTCGCGTCCCGCAAGTGCGGTTGATCGATCAAAACGGTGAACAAAAGGGCGTCGTTTCGACCGCCGATGCGATGCAAATGGCGCGCGAAGCGCTCCTCGATCTCGTCGAAATTTCTCCGAACGCCGCTCCGCCGGTATGTAAAATTCTCGACTACGGTAAGTTCAAGTACGAGAAGAAGAAGAAAGATCACGAAGCGAAGAAGAAGCAAGTGGTCGTAAAGGTGAAGGAAGTCCAACTTCGCCCGAATACGGACGAACACGATCTCGACTATAAGTTCAAGAACGTACGAACCTTTCTCGAAGAGGGCGACAAGGCGAAAATCACCATGATGTTCCGCGGCCGCGAAGTCGCGTACGTCGACGGCGGTTACAAGACGATGCGCCGGCTGATCGAAGAGCTCGGCGAGCTCGCGGTCGTCGAAGCTCCGCCGAAGCTCGAAGGAAAGAAGCTGATCATGGTGATCGGCCCGAATCCGAAGGCGAAGAAGATGGTGCCGAAAGTTTCGAAGCCGAAGGTGCCCCTGACCGAAGCCGAGATGGAAGCCCACAAAAAAGCCAAGGCCGCGAAGGCCGCCGCCATGACCGCGGCCCGCGCCGCCGCTCCGGCGACGTCGGAGCCCATCGCGCCCGCGATTACGGAAGCGGATTCCGAAGAAGAATTAGACGACCATTCGGAAGACGCTCCGGAAGCCGACTCGGAAACCGGATCGAAACCGGAATAGTCCCCGTTTCCGGGCATGTATAAAATCAAAGGCCGAGGCTTGGAGGTACCAAGTCTCGGCCTTATGCTTTCGACGGGGGTCGCTGACGACGCGATGCTCCGGTCTTTCGGTCTGAACACGATCTTGCTTACGGCGGACCTTTTCAGTAGGTTGGGCACCTCCCTAAAAAGAGCGCTTTAAGGGGTGTTGCTCACAAGCTCGGATTCGTCCGGGTCGCGTGGCTCCCGTAGGTCCGACTCCCAAGCCGGAACTCGATCGGTGTCAAACGCCTTAAAGGATTAGCGAGCTCGTCTCGTAACTGGCTTGGGTGATGAAGGAAGTCCATGAAACAGAAAACCAAGAAAGCCGCCGCGAAGCGATTCAGCTTCACCGCGACCGGCAAAGTAAAATTCAAGCGCACGAACAAGCGCCACAACATGGGGAACAAGAGCGCCAAGCGTAAGCTCAAGCTCCGCTCGGGTGGATTCGTGTTCAGCGGCGACGTCGGCCACATCGAAGAGTGTCTACCGTACGGCAAATGAGCCGGGTTTGACCTTTTCCAATTCTCTATTCCATTCACTCGCTGCCTAAGAAACAGCCCCATTTTCAAGGAGTTTTTCAATGCCTCGCGCAAAACGCGGTTTTAAACGCCGCCAACGTCGGAAGAAGATTTTAAAAAAAGCAGAAGGTTTCGTCCTCGGCCGTAAGGTCCAGGCGGCGCGTACGGCGGAAGCCGTCGATCGCGCCGGAGTCTACGCGTATCGCGATCGTCGCGCGAAGAAGCGCGAGTTCCGCCAACTCTGGATCGCGCGCCTTTCGGCCGCCCTCGGAGCGAACGACATGAGCTACTCGCGTTTCATCGGCGCGATGAAGGTCGCGAAAGTCGAACTGGACCGGAAGGTTCTTTCGGACATCGCGATTCGCGATCCGCAAGGATTCGCGGCCATCGTGAACGAAGTTCGCGCTCAGGCCCCGAAGTTCTGATTTAGGCTGAGGAAGGGCCCCCGAAAACCTTTGGGTTTTCGGGGGCTTTTTCGTTTCCGGGATAAAATCGAAGGGATGGAAAAGGGGAGTTGACGCATTGCGTCATCTTTCGTATAAGGCCCCTACGTA
>JAYVXM010000584.1:0-10661 GCA_043785205.1 Bdellovibrionales bacterium | reverse complement strand
AGGCGAGCCAGAGCACGAAACCCGATACGACGGGGATGGCGAAGTTATCGTCGACTTCCATGGGAAGGAGCTCGGCGCCGCCTCCGGCGATCCCGCCGATGCCGGAAAGGATCAGGAGGTGCTCGAATTTGAGCTCCATGAACTGGGTTTCGTTCATGAATTGGAGAAAGAGAAAGGCGACGCCCGCACACGCGAGCATACCGGCGGTCGTGCCAATCAACGATTTCCCGTTCGAGAAGCGAACGGAGCGATCACCGTAGAGAATGCCGAAAAGCGAGGCGATCGGGTCCCCGACCGCGAGGAAGGCGATCGACAACGCCGCGATCGGCTTCGGGAAAATCCCGACGGCGATCAGCGAGGACGCGATATAATACGGCGTTCCCGTATACCGATTCACTTCGCAAGACCGCATCAACGGCCCCCAGAACCGAACGACAAGTTCGTTAAAAGCGGGGATCCGAAGCCGCGCGGTTTCGACGGTCAGGCAAAGCGCGAGAAAAAGGCCGAGGATAAGGACACCCTGGCTGCGGGTTAAACCGGCCATATAGACGCCGACCATGAAGAGGCCCATCAGCATATGCCAGATCTTCCGGATGAGATGAAGATCTGATCGAACCCGGAGGTCGAAGACTTTAGTCAGTTGGGCGAGAGGAGTAGCGGCACCGCGTTGTTCCATCATGCGTAGGTTCGTCTAGTATCGCTTTCCCGGAAGGCTGCACCACCGAAAGTGGAAAACAACCCGCGTTACCCCGGTCTAGGGGGTGCGCGTTAAAGACGCGGCGCGTGATTTCCGAGGTAAAGGCGAAGCTAAACCGAAGATTTGCTTCGAATATCCGCTTCGAGCTCGCATACTCTAGAGATAGGACAGGATTCCATGGAAGGGCACCCTTCACTCCTCGGCGAGACTCGATTACCGACCGCACGCCGCGTGCGACAAATTTGGGCCATCGGCGGCGGTAAAGGCGGCGTCGGGAAAAGCCTCTTGTCCTCCAGCCTGGCCATCTCCCTTTCCCGAACGGGTCATAAGGTCCTCGCGGTCGACCTCGACCTCGGCGGCGCGAACCTTCACACCACCCTCGGAGTCGATCTCCCGCGCCAGACCCTGAACGATTTTTTCTCCGAACGCGTAAATCAAATTTCCGCGTGCGTTTCGCCGACCAGCATCCCGAACCTCGAGTTCATCAGCGGCGCCCAGGATTCGGTCTCGATCGCGAACGTCCCCGAAAATCAGAAGCAGCGGTTCATGCAAGCGATCCGCGAGGTCGACGCCGACTACGTCATCTTCGATCTCGGCGCCGGCACCGCCTCGCATACGCTCGACTTTTTCCTCGCGTCCGACATCAATCTCGTCACGCTTCTACCCGAACCGACTTCGATCGAAAACGGATACCGCTTTCTCAAAAGCGCCTATTTTCGGCGCCTCTGGCTGAACCCCCGCCTTCATTCGATGCGGCAATGGATCGAGATCGCGATGGACGCGAAAAATAACGAAGGGATCCGCTCCCCCTCCGATCTCTTTCGAGCGGCCACCCGCGAAAATCCGGAGCTCGGCGCGACCCTCAAAACGGAGATCGAACGTTTTCGCCCGAAGCTCATCCTGAACCAAGTCCGCACCCACTCCGACATTGAAATCGGTTTTTCCGTGAAAACGGTCTGCAAGAAGTACTTCGGAATCGAAATGGATTACCTCGGGTACCTCGATTACGACAGCGCCGTCTGGCAGGCGATCCGTCGAAAACGGCCGGTGATGCTCGAATTCCCCAACTCGAAACTCGTCACCGCGATCGACCGCCTCGTCGACTACCTGCTGAAGAAACACTCCGATCAACGCAGCAGCATCTCTTGAATTTATGATGTTCCACGGTGAAGCGAACTATTACGAGATTCTCGAGATTCGACCCGACGCCTCGGCCCAGGACGTTCGGAACGCATACCTCCGACTGAAGGCGTCTTACCGGAAGGACAATCCGGCGCTTTACTCCGTGCTCGACACCGGCGAGACCGAAGACATGATCGCGAAGATCGAAGAGGCCTTCCAGTTCCTCTCCGACCCGGACTTCCGCCGCGAATACGACGAGCGGAACGGCTTCGCGGATCGGATCGAACGGAAAATCTTCGCGATCGATCGCGCGCCGACCGCCTCGACGGCGACGAGTTCGGGTTCACCCTTCTCGGCCCCCCCGATGGAGGGCGGCGACGAAAACGACATGGTCGCTCCCGCCACCGACTATGCCGGGATGGGCAAGCGCGGCGACACGATTTCGACCGCCATCAATGCGTTTGCGCTTCCGACCCAGACGCCGCGCGAATCCGGTTCTTTTCTCGATACGCTTCCGAAAGTCGACCGCCCGGAGCCCCGGCCACCGGATACCGTCTTCGGTTCCGCACCCGGATTCATCGAGCGCCGTCAGTCTACGCCCCCTCGTCCCGCGCTCGACCGACCGACGACGCTCGCAAATCCGTCGGTCGACGTGGTCGCCGCGGAGATCATGGGAGAGAACGAGTGGCGCGGATCGACGCTCCGGAGGATCCGCGAGCTTCGCCGTTACTCCCTCGACGACGTCGCTAGTCTGACGAAGATTTCGAAAAATCACCTCATCGCGATCGAAGAGGAAGCGTTTACGAAACTTCCGGCGCCGGTGTTCGTGCGCGGATTCCTCCTTCAGATCGCGCGGACCTTGAAAATTCCGCCCGAGCCCGTGACCGCGGCGTATCTCGCGCGATTCGCGAAGCGGCCGGGGACTTAGACGTGGAGGCGCTCTGGACGTGGATCGTCGCCGATTCCGGGGCGGGCGTTCGCGCGGACCGGGCGATCGCCGACGCGCTCGAAGGTGAAGCCGGTGAGTGGGTCGGTGAAGCGGTGCCCGTTTCTCGGAGCCGGCTCCAAAAACTGATGGAGGACGGACGCGTGCTCGCGGACGGCAAGCCCGTCCTGCGCTCGGCGAAGCTCGCCGTCGGAACCTCCGTCCAACTCCGCGTTCCGGAGCCCGTCGCGCTCGAGCTCGTACCGGAGGACATCCCGCTCGAGATCCTCTTCGAAGATCGCGACCTCATCGTCGTGAACAAACCGGCGGGCCTAACGGTCCATCCCTCGGAAACCCAGCGCACCGGGACCCTCGTACACGCGCTCCTCTTCCGAGTGAAGGACCTCTCCGGAATCGGCGGAAAACTTCGCCCCGGAATCGTGCACCGGATCGACAAGGATACCTCGGGCGCGCTCGTCGTATCGAAGTCCGACGAAGCCCATCTGAAACTCGCGGCCGTGTTCGCGAAGCACGAGATCGAGCGCGTTTACTCGGCGCTCGTCTACGGCGCCCCGACCTGGGGCGGCTCCGACGAGTTTCGCTTCGAGTCGCTGATCGCGCGGAATCCCCAGGACCGAATGCGGATGACGACCGAGGTGAAGGCCGGGCGCCACGCGATCACGCGCTTTCGGTGCCTCGAGAAATTCGGGCACGCGAACCAGTCGCCGTTCGGGGCGCACGTCGAGGCGCGCCTCGAGACCGGTCGGACCCACCAGGTCCGCGTGCACCTCACGGCGCTCGGTCATTCGCTTCTCGGCGATCCCCTCTACGGCTTGCCGACCGCGAACCAGCCGAAGTGGAAAGCGCTTCCGGCCGGGGTTCAGGAAAGCGTAAAAGATCTTTCCGGCCAAGCCCTTCACGCGCGCGTCCTCGGTTTCCGTCATCCGATTACCGGCGCTCCGCTTCGATTCGAAGCGCCTTATCCGCCGGTGTTCACCCGACTTCTCGACAGCCTCCGAAAGTACGCATAAACTAGTTTCACTATGCATTTCGAAAGCGCGCTTCTCCGCTCCATCCCCGGTATCGTCCACGGCTTCGGTACGCGCTCCGACCCGGTGCCGACTCCGGTATTGAAAAACTGGGTCGCGCTTCGGCCGACTTGGACCCAGGTCGCGGGCACCGAGATCGCGGCCATCGCGCGGAAAAATCAGATCGCTGGCGACGTCGATGGCTTTTTCACGAAGACGATGAATCCGATCGGAATCCAGGCCGCCGACTGCGTTCCGATCCTCCTCTCGCGGAAGGACGGGGGAATGGTCGCGGCGCTCCACGCCGGTTGGCGCGGGACGAAAGCGAAGATCGTCGAAAAACTCGCGCGAACGCTCCTCGCCCAAGGAGAAAACCTCGGAGATTGGCTCGGTGCCGTCGGCCCCTCCATCGGAAAGTGCTGCTACGAGGTGAGTGAGGAACTCGTGGAGGACTTCGTCGAAACTTTTCCTGAAATCGAACCGGATCTCATCGCTCCGACTTTCCGGAAACTCGATCTTTCGGCGATCAATCAGTGCGAGCTCCAGCGGCTAGGCTTCGGAAAGATCGACTCCGTCGACGAATGCACTTACTGCTCGATCGACCATTCAACGGGCGCGAAATTCCATTCTTTTCGCCGCGAGGGCGGCGGAACGCGCCAGTGGTCGATCATTTCGCGCCGGGAAACACCGTAAGCGGACGCTTCGACCCTATTTCTTCAGTTCGACTTCCTCGAAAAGAGTCACTCCGACGAGGGGACTGACTTCATATTTCCGAATCCGCGGACCGACCGCGTAGGTCGTGACGTAGTGGTAGAGCGGCACGACGACCGCCTCTTGATTGAGAAGGATTTTCTCGGCTTGAAAAATCTTCGCTTCGCGTTCGGGAGACGGACGGAGCGTGACGATCTCGTCGACGAGCTCGTCGTAGCGCGCGTTCGAAAAGCCGGAGAAGTTGAAGGGATCCTTCGTCACGAACGGAAGGAGAAAGGCCGCGGGGTCTTTTAACGAGGACGACCATCCGTAACGGTAAACCATTTCCGGATCGTGCCCGATCGAGTGAACGAGCGTCTTCCAATCCATATTCTTCAGGCGGACCTTCCACCCGAGCCCCTCTTTCAAATCGGCCTGGACTTTTTCGAGGGCGATCGCGTTTCGGGTACCGGAATCGAAGGCGATTCGGATCTCTTCCCGCGACGCGACCTTCGAGCCCGCGAATTCGACGTCACGTCCCTCGGAGTCCGCTCGGAAAGGATAGTACCCCTCGTATCCTTTCGGGATCCAGGACGCCGCCGGTTCCTCGCCGGTCGCCAGCATACGGACGAGCTCGCCCTTCTTCACGGCGCCGGCGAGGGCGCGCCGGAACGAGACCCGATCGAAGGGTTTCTTCTTGAGGTTAAAACCGAGGAAGAACGTCGCCTGAAAAGGAACCGTCCGGACGATCTTCTTCTCTTCGTAGCGTTTTTGGTCGAATGCGGGAATTCGGGTGAGAACGTCGATTTTTCCTTGATCGAAGAGCGTCGAGGCCGTCGATTCGTCGGTAATGACCCGAAGAAGGACCCGCTTCGGTGCCGCCGCGGGGAGGGCGCGCGACGCTTCCAGGAGGATTTCCTGGTCGGGGGTGGAGGAACGGATTCGGTAGGCGCCGTCCGTCGGCACGTTCTTTCCGCGGAGCGGATCCCATTTTCCGTCGTTGGCGGCGAGGACGTCCTTCCGAAGCGGATAGGCGACGGGAAGGGCGAGAATCTGGTCGAAGAATGAAATCGGTTTCGTGAGGTGAAACTCGATCACGTTCCCGTTCGCCCGGATCCCGCTGACCGTCGTCGCCTTGCCGGCCACGAACGCGTCCGCGCCCTCGATCCATTTCAGCAGCCCCGAAAGTTTCGAGCCGGTCTCGGGCCGCAGGGCGCGTTCGATCCCGGTCTGAAACTGGGAGGCGTCGATCCGTACGCCGTCGCTCCAGACGGCATCGTTCCGGATCACGCAACGGTAAGTCTTGAGATCGGGAGAGATATCGACCGAACTCGCGAGGCGCTTCGTCAGTTCGCCGCGACTATTAAACCCGGTTAACCCATCCATGAGATTCACGATCAGCCGAACCCCGAGGCCGTCCTCGACTCGACTCGGATCGAGGGTGACCGGCTCGCTGTTCAAGTGAAAAGAGAGGAGATCGCGCTCGGCCTCGGTTCCCGAATGCGTGCAAGCCGTGAAAACGAAGGCCAGGACCGGCACGAGGGTTGAGAAGCGTCGAATCATTGCTTCAACGGTACCGGGGGGACGCTCAGGATTCAAGTTTCTGTCGGTCCGGGGAGGTTCCGTCGCTTGAAAGACCGCCTCCCATCGACGATGATAGGCCCTATGCCCAAGTCCGAATCGACCTTCGCGCAGCCGAAACTTCGCCTGGCTCTCCTTCCGCTCTTGTCAGTGATCGGAGCGAGCTCGGCCGTTTACCTGGCGAAACATTACTACGAACTTCGGGCGGGAACGGCGGGATTCAAGTCCCTTTGCAATATCAATGCGACGATGAACTGCGACGCCGTCACTTCTTCGCGTTTCGCCGAAATCATGCCGGGATTGCCGCTTTCGAGCTTCGTCGCCGGTTGGTTCGTCGCCCTCCTGATCCTCGGCCTGATGGCGCGGGTCGCGGACTGGCGTCGGGAAGCCGTCCTCGTCTCGACGTTGATGTCGGGATTCGCCTCCCTCTATTCGATCGCCCTCCTCCTCGTCATGGCGCTTCTCCTCCAGAAGTACTGCCTTTTCTGTCTCGTCATCGACGCCGTGAACTTCGCCCTGTTCGCGACCTGCCTCTCGCTCGCGAAGTCGAGCGCGAGTCCCTCGGTTTTCGGCGGTGCGCGCGGGTCGAAAATCCAAACCGACGCGCTCATCGTCCTCGCGACCGTCTTCGTGGTGGTCGTCGTTCTCCGCCCTTCGGACGAAAATCAGATGACGAGCGAAACCAAGGCCGAACTCCAATCCTCGGTGACCCAGATCCTCGAGCGCGCTCCCGTCGAAGTGAAGGCTCCCGAAGGCGTCTCGGTCCTCGGGAATCCGAACGCGCCGATCACGATCTACGAATTTTCCGACTTTCAGTGTCCCTTCTGTAAACGCGGGGCGGTCATCATGAACCAGCTCCTCACGCGCTACGAGGGAAAGATCAAGGTCGTCTTCATGCCGTTCCCGCTCGATAACTCCTGCAATCGGTTGATCACGCGGCCGATGCACCCTTACGCGTGCGATCTCGCGCGGAGCGCTTACTGTGCGAGTAGGTCGGGCAAGTTCCAACCGACTTACGAGAAGATTTTCGAGAATCAAGAACTTTTGACGAAGGATTCCGCGGAGAAGATTCCGACCGAATTCGGTCTGGGCGCGGATTCGGTGAAGGCTTGCATCGCTTCCGAGGACGCGAAGAGGGCGATTTCGCTATCGATCGAGGAAGGGATTCGCCTTAAAGTCGAAGCCACTCCGACGTTCTTCGTGAACGGGAAAAAAGTCGACGTCGCCCTTCCGCTCGAATCCTGGGATCAGCTCATCGCGGGCCTGAAGTGAAGCTGATCGATAGCCACTGCCATCTGAACTACGAGTACGACGGAAAGACCGTCGAGGACCTCGTGCGGGAAGCCGGCGCCGTCGGCGTCGAAGCGCTCGTGACGATCTCGGTCGATTTCGAAACCCATCCCGAAGTCGTCGCGATTTCCGAGAAATTCCCGAACGTGTACCATACGGTCGGCCTGCATCCTCACGAAGGCTCGCGCTGGAAACCGGCGGACGCCGAATACCTGCGAAAGGCCGCCCGTCATCCGAAATGCCGCGGCATCGGCGAGCTCGGACTCGACTATTATTACGATCATTCCGAGCACGACGCCCAGCTCGCGGCCCTGCGGGCCCAGCTCGATCTCGCGCTCGAGGTCGAACTCCCGATCATCGTCCATTCTCGGGACGCCGAAGCCGATCTCCTTCCGGAACTGGCGAACTACGCGAAACGGGTAAAACCCGGCGGACGCGTCGGGGTCATCCACTGTTTCACCGGAACGCAAAAATTCGGTCAACGCTGCCTCGACCTCGGCTTCTATATTTCCTTCTCGGGAATCCTGACCTTTAAGAACGCCGAACCCCTCCGGGTCGCCGCGAAAACCTATCCCCTCGAACGGATCCTCGTCGAGACGGACTCCCCTTTCCTCGCTCCGATCCCGTTTCGCGGAAAAAAAGGCGAGCCCGCGATGGTCCTACAGACCGCGATGAAGCTCGCCGAAGTGAAGGGCCTCCCGCTCGAGGACATCGCACGCGCGACGACCGAGAACGCGAAGCGCTTCTTCGGCATTTAGCGGACTCCGGCGCGTTCGCGGATCGCGCTCCGGGCTCGGGGAACTTTACGAATTCGGCGACGATTCCTTGCGGGCCCAATCGGGCTTGAAGAAGAAACGCCCGTACAGCTTGTTCATCTGCGTGAAATCGCCGACCGACGGATCGGCTTCAATGAACTTTCCGATCGCGTTCATCTTCGAGTCGAGATCGTCGATGTAATGGACGATCAGCGCTTCGAGACACTTCGGGCGCTTCGGCGATCCGTATTCGAGCTCGCCGTGGTGGGCGAGCACGACGTGTTTCGCGAGCAGCCGCTTTTCGCGCGGAAATTTTCCAGGCAGGCGTCCCGGAATCGCCTCGAGTTCGTTGACCTTCTTCTCGATCAGCTCGACGCCCATCACGAGGTGCCCGATCAGTTTTCCTTCGGTCGTATAATCGGTCGTCTTCTCGAAGGAGAGTTCCCAGATTTTTCCGATGTCGTGGAAGAAACCGCCGAGAAAAAGAAGGTCGCGATCGACGATTTTCCCGTAGTGCTTGGCGAGCCCGTCGAGGATCGTCGTGATGGAAATCACGTGTTCGAGAAGGCCGCCGCGGTAAGCGTGATGCACGGACTTCGCCGCCGGCGCGCGCTTTACGCGGTCAGCGATTTCCGGATCGTCGCGGAGAACCGACTCGCAGAGCGCCCGATAATACGGATCCTGCATCGTCGCCACGAATCCGAGGAGCTGGGTATAGAGCGCTTCGACGTCGAGGGTTCCCTCGGCGATGAAATCCTTCGGTTCGACTTCGTCTTCGCGGAGCGGCTGAACGCGGTTCATGATGATCTGCCGACGCCCTTGGTAAGTCTGGACCCGGCCTTCGACGTGAATGTAATTATCGCGGACGACCGTCGAAGCGTAACGCGGAACGTCTTCCCAGATGCGGGCTTCGATTTCGCCGGTGCGATCGAGCAAAACGACGTTCATGAACGGTTTGCCGTTCTTATCCGCGCCGGTCGCGGAAAACTTCACCAAGAACGGAGAGGAAACGACTTCCTTATCCTTCAAATCCCGAACGAACTGCGCTTTCGTAACGAACATAGTCCGGGAAGCCTAAGGCACCGTTCCGCCTGAATTCAAGGCTTTACTCGTCGCCCCTCCTTCTTTAGGCTCTCGGCATCATGACGAGCAGCGCGTACTTCCCGAATTCGACGCACCTCTTCGAAATGAAGGGGAAAGACGCGCGGGACTTCCTCCATCGTTTGACGACGACGAACGTCCGCGACCTCGAGCCCGGAGATTTTCGTCCCGGTTTCTTCCTGAATCCCCAGGGTAAGATTCGGGCCGCGTTCCGCCTAGCCGCGCGGGCACCCGATTCCTTTTTTATCGAGGTCGAGGGCGGCGCCGACGATCGGTGGCGTTCGGCGCTCCTCTCGGTCATGGACCAATACACCTTCGCCGAAAAATACGAGATCTCCGAAACGACCGGACTCGCGAACGTCTGGATCCTCGGACTCCCGAAAGCGGTCGAGAATCGACTCGAGGAACGGAGCGTCGGCGGCGATCCCCTCTATCTCCTGCATGGTTCGAAGCATCCCTTCGGAACCCATTGGACGAGCGTCTGGGGTTCGCGCGCCGCGATCGATCGTTTCGTCGCCGCCGAAGGATGCGTTCCGATGGCCGAGCCGGAATTCGAGCACGCCCGGATCCAATCCCTCTTTCCTCGCATCGATCGCGAGCTCGTACTCGACGCGAATCCCCTCGAAATCGGCATGCGCGACGCGGTCGCCGACAATAAGGGGTGCTATCCCGGTCAGGAAGTCATCGAGAAGATCGTTTCGCTCGGCTCGCCCGCGAAGCGCCTCGCGCTTCTCTCCGGGACGGGTCCGCTCCCCGCTCGGGGGGCGATTCTCAAATCCGCCGAGGGCATGGAAGTCGGAACGGTCTCGAGCGCGACGCGCGACGAGCGCGAAGGCTTCATGGCGCTCGCCCTCCTTCGCAAGAACGTCGCGGCCGAAGGGAAGAAATTAAACCTGGCGGGGCCGCATGCGGACTCCGCGCTCGAAGTGAACGTCGAAAGAGTGGCGAACTATGAATGATCGGAAGATCCCCGACCCGGCGAACGCAATCCGATTCGCGACCGTCCTCCTGAGCTTTTTCGTGGCGGCGCCCATCTTTTTCGCCTCGGCTCCCGCCCTCGCCGGCGCGGGTGACGCCCTCGGGCTCTCTCCGTTCTGGGACTGGAAGCAAATCGAGACCGCACACTTCCGGGTCGTCTTCCCCGCCTCGATCACCCCGCAAGCGAAACGCGTCGCCGAAATTTACGAACAAGCCCACGCGGACCTGAAGATCGATCTTCGGTGGGAACCCCACGCGCTCGTGAACGTGCTCGTCGTCGATAACGCCGACGCCGCGAACGGAATGACGACGCCGGTTTCGCGCTTCGGGATGCTCCTCTACCTCACGCCGCCCGACCCGTTCTTCAGCACCGACGCCTACGACGACTGGCTCCGGCTCCTGATTTACCACGAGTATACGCACTTCCTGAACATGGACGCCACCCGGGGATTTTGGGCCATCACGCGCTATATTTTCGGCGACGTGCTCCTTCC
>JAYVXM010000583.1:0-3315 GCA_043785205.1 Bdellovibrionales bacterium | reverse complement strand
GTCATGGGCGTGCTCGCTGGGAACGCGATCGTCTTCAAACCTTCCGAAATCACTCCGCTGATCGGGCTTCGGATCCAGGAACTCTTCGAAGAGGCTGGTTTCCCTAAAGGCCTCATCTCGACCGTCGTCGGCGACGGAACGATCGGAGCGGCGATCATCGACCAGCGTCCGGCGAAGATCTTCTTCACGGGCAGCGTCGCGACCGGGAAAAAAATCATGCGCGCGGCCTCGGATCACCTCATCCCGGTGAACCTCGAGCTCGGCGGAAAAGACGCGATGATCGTCCTCCCCGACGCCGACCTCGATTTCGCGACGAGCGCGGCCCTCTGGGGCGGTTACTCGAACTCCGGCCAGATTTGCGCTTCGGTCGAACGGATCCTCGTTCACGAATCGATCGCCGCCGACTTCCGCGGACTTCTCAAGGAGAAGATCGGCACCCTTCGCCAGGGCGTCTCGCGGGCGGGGAATAACGACCTCGGCGCGATCACCTTCGAAAAGCAGAAGGAAACCTACGCCGCCCAAATCAAGCAGGCGAAGGACCGCGGCGCCGAATTCATCGCCGGTGGCGACTTCTCCGCCGATCGCCGCTTCCTCCAGCCGACGCTCGTCACCGGAAAGAATATCGAAGAGCTCGACATCTACAACGAGGAAACGTTCGGTCCGGTCGTCGCCCTCACCACTTTTAAATCCGTCGACGAGGCCGTCGAAAAAGCGAACCGGAGCAGGTACGGCCTCCTCGCGAGCATCATCACAAAAAATCACGGCCTGGCCGAGACGATCGCCAAGCGCCTCGAAGTCGGCACCGTCACGATCAACGAGGTCGTCTACACCGCCGGCATCCCCGAAACGCCTTGGGGAGGAGTCAAGGAAACCGGCTTCGGCCGAAAGCACTCCGCGCGCGGGCTCTACGAATTCGTGAATACCCGCCATATCCATAAGCCGATCGGCTCGCTCTTCGTCTTCAAATCGCTCTGGTGGTTTCCGTACACTCCGTTCCAGCACGCGACATTTCGGCAGTTCGTCGAGTTCTACCGGAAAAGCTGGATCGCACGGGTGCGCGCGTTTCCGGTTTGGCTCTGGAATCTCGCCCACTTCCTCAAGCGGGAGCCGCGGATCTAACCGATGGGATTCTCGAAAGCGATCCTCCTCGCCGCCCTGCTCGCTTTCCCCGCCGGCGCCCGGGCGAGTCCGCCGATCACGCTGAAATATTCCGAGGGCGGGAACTGGGTCGTCCGCGTCCTCGCCGTCGACGACGAGGGCTACCCGGACACCGTCGAGCGGCGCGTGTACGCGACTGAGAAACAGGCCGACGAACGGGTTCGCGTTCTCCACGAAACGCGGGGCGCGATCGAAAAAGCGTCCGTGCCGACGGAAGACCCGAAACGCGAGCTCCGGAATCCCCTCGTCGGTGAGATCTGGACCGCGACAGAATCCTGGTCGACCGAATGGGAAGCGAAGTTCGCCGATTGGATTCGCGCGAATTTCGACAAACGTTTTTACAAGCGCTATCGGGTGAAGACCGACTGCGCCGACGCGACGGTCGCTCTCCGCTGGATCTATTCGCGAATCTTCGGGCTGCCCGCCGGGAATCGCCTCGATAGTGGAGACGTCCTGCTGACGAATCGCTCGGTACGAGCGGCGTGGAAGGATCTCCCGACCGCGGAGAACTGGTACGACGACCGCCGATTCCGCGCGGCCCTCGACTACGTCCTCGAAAACACCTACACCCACACCGTCCACGCCGATGCTTATCCGATCGAGATCGGCCCGACCTACCTGACCGAAGGCGCGTTCCACCTCGAGCTCCGCACGGAAGACGGCCATACGCGGGTCTTCACGAACGTTTCCCTCGCCGATGGCGCCTGGCCGCTCGAGGATATGTGGTCGAACGTTCCGCGTAAGGTTCGCGCGCTCGTCGTCGAACCCTTCACCGTCTTCGTCCAGCCCCCGATGAGATTCGGCGGGATCGTCCGCCACCGCTGGGTCCGCCTCACCGACGATTCCGCCTACCTCGTGCCGGCCGAACAGATGCCCGGGTATTCGCTCGAGCAATACCTCCCTGATTTTTTCAAGCACGACACGATCGACTTCAGCGCCGAGGTCGCCGCGCGCCTCCACGACGCGCTCGATCCGCTCATCGGACTTCGCGCGATCCTTTCGAATCTCGAGCGTTCGGTCGGCGAGCGTAAAACACTCGTCGAGGACGGGTTTCGCGTTTGTGCGTCGGCGGATTGTTCCCCGGGAACGAAGAACTACGAAGACTGGAGTTCGCCTTCCCGCGACGCCCGCCTCGGCCAATATTTCGACCAGGTCGACTCCACGGTCGCCGCGCTTCACGGCGACGTGCTCGATCGGGCGCGGAAACTCCTCGCTCGCGCGAAGAGAAAAAATCTCCTGAAGATTGACGGAATTAAATACCGCTACGACGCGATCGCCGCGGCCTGGCGCGCAAAGCGGTATTCCTCGGATCCCCGCGATCCACCTACGAAGCGCTGGGGTTTATAGTTTAGGTAGCTTTTTCCCGGATCCACTTTCCGTATAATCTTTTCGCGCGGTTTATACCTCCCCTTCATCGCCGCCTTTCACGCTCTCCTTTAACGTTTAATTAAGGAGAAACTGAACCATGAACAAGTCCACTCGCAATCCCTTGACTCTCGCATCCGTAGCCGCTCTCACCCTGATCGGAACCTTCGCGTTTCCGTTCGCCGCCCTGGCCGACGGCGTCCCGGGGCTCGACGGTATTCGTCCGCTCTTATCCCTTGACGTCGGAATCGGTTCCTACAACCAGTCCGTCGGCACGAAGTTCGCCTGGGGCGGGAAGGCCGCCGCTCGATTTGGCGAAGAGTACGAGGTCGGTATTTCCTATCGTTCGTCGAAACTCGCCAGCGATGCCGCGACCTCCTCGAGCGTTGATATCACGTACATCCTCGGCGATTTCAATTACCGCATGGCCGCGGGTCCGGGTCACTTCCACGCCGGCCTAGAGATCGGCCAGGCGAAGGTCGCGACGAACCTGAACTTCGGAATCCTGAGCATCGAAGGCGGCTCCGAAACGAAGTTCACCTTCGGTCCGAAGGTCGCCTACGCTTTTCCGGTCTCCGCCCACTTCGAGATCGGCGCGGTCGTCGACTACCTGACGGTCTTCACGTCGCCGAAATGGCATTCCCTCGGTGCACTCGCCGAAGCATCCTACGTTTTTTAAGGAAACTTAGAGAAGGCGCTCGTTCAAGGCCTTCACGACCGCCTCGAGAAACGCCGCGTGTTTGTCGAAGGCGAGATGTTCCTTCTTGAACTCCCCTTCGTAGCCGACCGCGG
>JAYVXM010000582.1:0-3323 GCA_043785205.1 Bdellovibrionales bacterium | reverse complement strand
CCCCGGCAGCATCCAGTGGAGCCGCATCGACGACCGGATCGTCCTCCCTCGGGCGCGCGTGAAGATCGAAATTCCAGGGGTGGATGCCGCGCTCGTGTCGACTTGGGAACGTACGACGCCGCTTCGAAAATCTACCCAGTCGAGTTGGTTCGGAGAAGTAATGGTTCCGCTCGTGTCCGGCGAAGCTTCGAAACTGAGCGTCTGGGCGAAAAAGGACGGGATCGAAACGGAATACCCTCTGACCCTCGAGCGGGTCGGTGGAAGCGACGAGGGCGGCGATATTATCGGTATCGATCGTTCCTGTTCACCCTGGCAAATCGAATTTACGCGCCGAACTTCGACGGCCGGTAAGGCCGGAACGCGCCCCGCGCTCGTGATCGTGGACTGCCGAATAATCCGGAGCGTTTCCGCCGAAGGAATGCTGGCCTCCCTCGATCTCTTTCTCTTTCTGGATGGTGCGGGGAATGAATTAAAAATGAACGGCAGCACGATGAAGGCGGAAGCGCCCTCGCTTTTCCGGCTTCGCCTCTTCCCCCAAAACCAGCCGGTAGTCTTCGAATCCGCGAACGGGGACGCGTTCGAACTTCGCTATCGGATTCCCGCGAAAATGAATCGCGGGTTTCTCGGGGTAGGAGCCGGCCCCTATCGGTACGAAATGACCGCTCCGGGTACGGTCGTCCAGACGACGGCGGCCGTCCTAACCGTATACGGGAGTTATCAATTCTCGGATTCCGTTCGTTTCACCGCGTTCAACGCCACCGCGATTCATAAGAACTATTTCTCGGACACGGGTTTCTACTTCAAAAGCGAGTCGTTTCGCATTCTCGACCAACGCGTTACTGTTTCCGTCATGCTTGGCGCGAACTTGATCGGGTTTAAGTACGGGAGCGACGCGCAGAAAAAATGGGGCGCGCCCCAGGGTTTCGAGGCCGTCTATCGCGACTTTCTCTCTTCGAACCACTCGCTCGTTTTCGGCGCGTTTATCTACCCGCCGATCGACGGAAAAAGTTATTACAACACCTGGATTCGTTACGGATCACCCGCGATTTTCGGTGAGCTGAATTATCTCGGCGTGCGAAATCGTTTCGACGCCGACTCCGTGTACGTGCGAAGTGTTGGCTTCTCGCTTGGCTTTCCGCTCGCGAAATTTTTCTGAGCCGAACCGCACGGCGATTATCGCGATCTAGGGGGATGGATTCCGTAGAGCTTCAGCTTCGTGTGCAGATGGGAGCGGTCCATCCCGAGTTCCAGTGCGAGCTGCGAAATATTACCCGATGAATTCCCGTACGCCGATCGGAGGAGCTCGGCCTCGTAGTCGGCCACTTTCGCGTAGAAGCCCATCGCCGATGCCCCCAACGAATTCGCCGGATCTAAAATTCGCGGGTGGAGATCGGCCAAATCGATGACCCGGTCGTCGGAGAGCGCCGCCGAATACTCGATCATCGCGAAAAGTTCGCGGACATTTCCGGGCCAGCGGTAATTCGCGAACGCCTCGCGCGCGGCCGCGGTCATTTCGAAGGAATCACCGCCCTTCCCCCTCAGAAAATGATCGACGAGGAGGGAGATGTCGTCCCGTCGCTCCCGCAGGTTCGGCAAGGTGATCGGAAGGACGTTCAGACGTTGGAGGAGATCCGGAAGGAACGCTCCGGTGTTCGCCATTTCCTCGAGGGGGCGGTTCGTCGCGGCGACCACGCGGAAAGCCAGGGGGATTGGCCGGTTCGAGCCGAGGCGCACGATCTCCTTTTCCTGGAGAACACGGAGAAGCTTCGCTTGGATCTCGACGGGCATATTTCCGATTTCGTCGAAAAAGATGATTCCGCCGTCCGCTTCCTCGAACAGCCCCCGCTTGATCCGATCAGCGCCGGTGAAGGCGCCTTTTTCGTGTCCGAAGAGGATGCTTTCCGCGGTTTGCGAATGGAGCGTAGCGGAGTCAATGGCGACGAAAGGTTCGAATGATCCATCGGACTCGGACTTCCGGAGAAGTCGGGCGACGATCTCTTTGCCCGTTCCGGTCTCTCCCCGAATGAGGACGTTCGCGTCCGACGCGCGGAACTTGTCGGCGATTTTCCGAACCTGGGCGATGGCCGGAGTTTCGCCGACGAGACGATAGTGCTTGGACTCCCGGATCGTTTCGGCGCCCCGATTCCGGTTTCGTTTCTCGAGATCTCCTTTTCCGAGTACGCGTTCGATCGCGATTTTGAATTCTTCGGGTTCGAAATCCTTCACCAGGTAATCGGCGGCGCCGACCCGCAGCGCTTCGCGGACCGTTCCGAAATCGTTTCGTCCGGAGAGCATAAGAATCGTGAGATCGGGGACGATCGCGTGAACTCGGGGAATGGCGCGAAGTCCTTCGTCCGGAGTCCGCATTTGAACGTCAAGGATCAGAAGATCGAAACTTCGCCTTTGCAAAAGCGCGAGGGCTTCGTCGGAATGCTGGACCGCGACGACCGTTCCGTACCCCTGAAGGAGGACGCCGAGCGTTTTGCGAAAGAGCGGATCGTCATCGCAAATCAGAATCTGTTTCGAATGCACG
Organism: Bdellovibrionales bacterium; assembly: GCA_043785205.1. Lineage (GTDB taxonomy): Bacteria > Bdellovibrionota > UBA1018 > UBA1018 > UBA1018 > JACMQW01. Next base: position 790 of record JAYVXM010000582.1, on the reverse strand, counting down.
CCGGAATGCGGGATCGGATGAGCCATCGGGCGTATCATAACCGAGACTGGCCGCCGAGGCGAGCCCCTACACGCTGTGGGTTTTTCCCGACACCTTCTCAATCCGGGACGCGGCTCGCGTCGACTTCACGGATGAAAACTCCTGGTCTCGCTTTTGCTTAAGAGGGCCGAGAAAGGGGTGAAGAATGAAAGAGATGATTTCGGAATTGAAACGAGGATTGGAATTGGCCTGCCGAAGCGGAGCGGCGGTACTCCTCACGGGTGAGACGGGGACCGGGAAGAGTACGCTTGCGGAGTGGATCCACCGCGGAGGCTTGCGCGCGAGCGCTCCTTTCGTGATCGTGAATCTGGCGTCTCTCCACGAGGCTACGATCGAGGCGACCCTTTTCGGGCATGAGCGCGGAGCGTTTACCGGCGCCGAACGAAGTCGAATCGGAAGATTTGAACGGGCGGCGGGTGGAACTTTATTTCTCGACGAGGTAGCCGAACTCTCCTTGCCTCTTCAAGCGAGGCTCCTTGAATTCCTACAGCGGAGAACGTTCACGCCGCTGGGATCGGCCATCGAAAAAAAAATCGATGTCCGGGTGATCTGCGCTACGAATCGAAATCTCGAACACGAAGTTCGGGAAGGGAGATTTCGCGAAGATCTTTATCACCGGATTCGAGTACTTCACCTCCATCTTCCCGCGCTCGCTGATCTGGAGGGGGAAGCGTTTTCGGAAGCGATTCACCGGGGCCTGAAAAACGCGTGCGATAGAACTGGGATCGAGATTCGAAAGCTGGCGAAAGAG
>JAYVXM010000581.1:0-3323 GCA_043785205.1 Bdellovibrionales bacterium | reverse complement strand
GGCCTGGAGCTTGCCGATGAGTTCTTTCTTCGATTTCTGAGTAAGGACGCGCACGCTCTCGCCGAGGTACCCCGGCTCTTGGATCTGGCCCATCGTCGAGAGCTGGATGTCCCCCGAGACGATCTTGAGTTCGACCGGATCGCCTCGGCGCGCGTCGGGAATCCGCTCGACTCCGCTCGAAAGCGGATATTGGCCTTCGAGGATCGTTTGGCGCGCTTGGAGTCCGTCGATCTTCTCCTTCACTCCGAGCATCACCCCACGGTACTGGTAGGCGAGGCCCTGGGCGATGTTGATCGGTTGAATGTGAAAATCACCCCGGGAAAGTTTATCCCCGGGGTGAACGCGCTTCGAAGCCACGAAGGTGGGGACCATCGCGGAGAAACGGACTTGGCCGAGGGCGTTCGAACCGTCGGTATAGGAGACGGAGTAATCGGCGGTGCCCGTGCCGGATTCGGAGAGGATTCGCACTTGGGAAATCGTGAGATCTTCCCGTCCGCTCGGAAAAGTCGAGCCCGGAAGAAATTCGAAGGACGCGCCCGGAAAGCGATGACCGAGTTCGGTCCGAAGAAGAGGGTCGAGTTTTCCCTCACCTTTTTCCGCGGCGAAGCCGATGGAGGATAGGGCGAATCCGATTCCGAAACCGATCAAGAATTTGAATAAGAGTTTCAAGCGCCGCTCCCGTTTACTTTAAGTTGACCGTCGCGCTGAGCATCTGGTCCGCGATGCCCATGACTTTCGTGCCCATTTCGTAGGCGCGCTGGGTTTGAATCATTTCGACCATCGAGTTCGCGACGTTCACGTTCGAACCTTCGAGCGCGCCCTGACCGATCGAGCCCATCCCGTCTTCGCCGGGAATCGCCTGGATCGGCGCCCCGCTCGCGACCGTCGGTTTATAGAGGCCGTCGCCCATCGCCATTAGGCCCTGGTCGTTGATGAAGCCGGCGAGCTGGATTTGGCCGACGACGTTTTCCTGGGCGTCCGGACTCTGCGAAGTGATCTCGCCATTCGGCTTGATGTTGATCGCGATCGCGTTCGCTGGAAGTACGACGTTCGGCACGAGCTGACACCCGTTAGAAAGAACCATGCGTCCCTGGGAGTCGCGGTGGAACGCGCCGACGCGCGTGTACGCGACGTCGCCGTTCGGGCGCTGGACAGGGATGAAACCGCGGCCTTCCACCATGAGGTCGAGCGGATTTCCGGTGTGCTTCACCGGACCCTGTTCGAAGATCTTCGACTGGGCGCCGACTTTCACGCCGAGGCCGGTTTGGATTCCGACCGGCGTTTGCGAGGTCGCGCCGACCTGGGCGCCGGGCTCCTTGTCGGTTTTGTACATGAGCTCGCTGAACTCGGTTTGGCCGCGCTTGTACCCGTCGGTATTCACGTTCGCGAGATCGTTGGAGATCCGTTCGATGTTCGCGCTCTGGGCTTCGAGCGCGGTCGCGGCGGTATGTAAAGTTTGGATCATTCCATCGTCCTACCGTGGGTTAAAGTTTACCGATGTCGTTCGCTTCGCGACCCATCATATCGCCGAAGGTTTTCATGACTTTCAGGTCGTGCTCGAAAAGGCGATTGGCCTTGATGAGATTCGTCATCTCCTCGACGGGATTCACGTTCGAACCCTCGAGCATTCCTTGGTGAATGCGAGTATTCGTTGGATCTTTCGCGGCATTTTTCTCGGGCAGCGTGTTCGTGAAGTACTGGAGCCCGGTCTTCTGCAAGAGCTTCGGATCCTGGAATTCGACGACGCTCACCTGGCCGAGGAGGTCCTGGCCGGAGTAGATGTCGCCCTTTTCGTCGATATTGATGTTTCCGCGGTCTTTCACGTTGATGAAGCGCGAAGCGATCGCCGGATCGGAGAGCGACCCGGGGGTAGGGGCGCCGCTCGCCAGTTCGCCCGCGCCGGAACCGCTCGCGGGTGCGGCCAGAGCCGCCGGCTCTTGTCCGGCGAGTCCGCCCGCGCGCGACAGGAGGACCGGATAACCTTCGTTCGTGACGAGGCGGCCGTCGGCGGCGACCTTGAAACTGCCATGACGCGTGTACTTCAGTCCCTGCGGCGTGGAAACTTCGATGAGTCCCGGACCCTCGATGGCGACGTCGAGCGGGGATTTCGTCACTTTCATCGGACCCTGTTTAAAGCTCGTGTAGTTTCCGTGAACGATGACGTGGGCCTGATCCTTATCGTAGAGCGGATTCAGGTCTTTATCTTTGACGGGGCCGACATGGATCGAAGGGCGGTCGTGTTCGCGCTCCACGGAGGAAAGGTATTCCTTGAACGCGGGGACGTCCTTCTTGAATCCATTGGTATCGACGTTCGCCAAGTTATTAGCGACGGTGTCGACGGCTTGGGCCTGAGCGGCAGCGCCCGATACTGAAGTCCACATCCCTGTGGCCATTGATTCCCCCGAAACCCGGCCATCCTGGCAGAAGTTTCAGTGGGTAATAAAGCAACCGCTATGCCGAGACGGAATCTCGAGTATTTCCGCGAAAACTGGCGTCCACCGATCCCCCGCCCCGGCAAAAAGGAGGGGGTTACTCGGTAAATGTTCGCCTTTAGGCGGCAGAATATTCCCGGGAATCGGGAAGAACGGGCGGCGTCGGGTATTCCCCGACATCGGTAGTCGCAGGAATGCCGGCTTCGTTCCTTTACTGTGCCGCTTTTTACGAGGGCCGACGGTTTGAGTCATCGGAAATCCCCGATTGAGCCGCACCGCCGACCTATGAGATGTCCTTGATTACGGAGAAACACGGATGATTCGGCTCGAAGCGCGCCCTTACCGCGAAAAAAGACTGAGCGAGCTCAAACGCGAGGTCGCCCTTTGCGCCGAAGTGCTCGGTCGGGCGCCGAAGCTCCGCGTCGTCATGGTCGGGGATCATACGGCGAGCGCGCTCTATGTCGCGAATAAAGAAAAAATGGCGGCCGAAATCGGCATGGACGCCGAGACTTTGAAGTTTTCGGCCGAGGCGACTCCGGAAGACGTCGCCCACGCCCTTCACGAGCTGAATCTCGATCCGACGGTCGACGGCATTCTCATTCAACGTCCGCTACCCGCGTCGTTCAAAGAAGAAGACGTGCTCCTCTGGGTGCGGCCGGACAAGGACGTCGACGCCTTTCATCCCGAAACGGTCGGCCGGATGTCGCTCGGGCTTCCCGGGTTTCTTCCGTGTACGCCGGCCGGATGTCTGAAGCTCGTCGCGTTCTATGGATACGAACTCGAGGGGAAGATCGCCTGCGTCGTGGGACGGAGCTCGATCGTCGGGAAACCACTCGCCCAGCTTCTCCTCCAAAAAAACGCGACCGTCCTCCACTGTCATAGTCGTACGAA
>JAYVXM010000580.1:0-10724 GCA_043785205.1 Bdellovibrionales bacterium | reverse complement strand
TTCGACGACTCGACGACGTTCGCGAAGCACATCGGCTCGAGCTCCTTTTGGCAGGCCCAAACGCCTCCGGACGCCCTCCCGAAGCGAAAGTGACCGATTGACTCCGGTGCACTCCGTCACCACCGTTCGCCGCTTTTCTCTAACCTCCTGAATTCATTCGTTTGGCGAAGATGGACCAAGTGCCGGAACTTGGTACGGGGCTCGCTATACTGCCGAACGTAACTCGCGAGAGTGACGGCCCGAGTGGGAGCTGGCACCCGATCGCAAGTCCAACCGCCGCCCCGGCAAGATTTAGGAGTCCTCCATGAACGCCCCAACGTCCGCCCTGAACTCGACCCGTAATCACCGTCCTCTCCTCTCGCTCTTGTGTATGAGCGCGGCTCTCGCGTGCGGAATCGTTTCCGCCGCGATGGCCGATGATACCGCCGCTCTTCCGGAAGTGCTTCTGAACGGCGATTCGATCAACGTCCCGGCGCCCGAATCCCGCTTGATCCGGACTTCCCAAACCCCTTCGGAACTCACTCTGAACGTGCCGATCGGAATGGCGAACACCGTTTGTGCCGAATCCGCGCAAGTTCCGCACACCGGCCAAAACGGCGCTCAGTGCGGTTACGATCATCTCGTTCGCAGCGTTTGCCGCGACATTCCCGGCCCTTGCCATGTCATCGATGCGCGCACCGGCCGCCAGGCCTGCGCTCCGACGACTCGCCAGTGCGGTCTCGAGACGATCGACCAAGCCCGGATCTGTACCTGGTTGGAAACTCAGTGCGTTCGCACCGAAGTCGTTCAGTCGACCGAAACGCGCGAAGTGAAGATGAAGTTCAAGAACGTCGCCTCGCTCGGCGCGGGTGAAACCGAAACCTACGAACTTCGGGGAACCCAAAACCGCCTCGACGGATCGGCCGTGAGCTACTCGCTCTCCGCGATCTCGACGAAGCGTCCGGTTTCGATCAAGTCCCGCGACGGAATCTTCACCGGCTTCAAGCACGTCCTTCAAATCAAGGGCAACTAACTCGCCCGAATCGTGGAGCCCCGCCGACGCCCTGACCGTCGGCGGGGCTCCCCCCCTTGAAAAGGGCTTCCTCACGGGGGCCCTTTTTTTATTGGCAAGGAATGCGGGGGATGATAACGCATCAAGTCATGAGTCGGATTCTTCCCTCCTTCAGCGCCCTCCTCACGTTTTTCCCCCTCCTTGCGCACGCCTATACCGGCGCCGGAAATGCCGAAGCGACGATGACCTTCGATGCGAATCTTCGTTTTGAATCCCGTGTAGCGCCGACCGAAGCGGAAGCCCGCGCCGAAATCGAACTTCAGGTGAAGCACCTCTTCGGAGGTATGACGAACGCGATCCGGCCCGCGGTTCCGAAGAACGACCACGTGCTCACGATTACCTCGACGCTTCCGGTTTCCGGTCGGACCGATACGTTCGAAGTTTCCTACCATTACTCCGGCACCGTCGTGATGACGGCGGGCGCGAGTGGTTATTATACCCTTTACCTCCCGATACGGCCCCGCACGATCGCGACCGATGCGATCTCCGCGAACAATCCCGATTCGCCGAATGCCTGCACCGACGCGGGCGAGACCGATCCCGAATATTTTTGGTACTTCTGGAGCCCGGAACGGGCGGGATGCCGTCTCGTCGAGGGTCGCGATTACGTTCGCGTGAACGCCGCTTTCACTTGGAAAACCGACCCGACTTCCGGAAAGACGAAGACTTATCCGGAATACGACCGACTCGTGCAATCGCGCGACGGGAAAAAGATCATCCCGCTCTCCGTACTGATCGGAAAATTCGACGGAAACGCCCCCGGACGTCCGCTCAAGAGCAAGGATCCCGGCGCCGAGCAATTCGCGAAACTTCGCGCCCAGCTGATCGAGATGGGATTTTCCGAGTCCGAGATCAAGAAAAAAGATATGAAGGCGATCATGCGCGCCCAGAAGAAGGATGGCGAGATCCGCCGCGGGAGCTCGGTCTCGGGATACCCGTTCGCGCGCCTGTTCACGAAGGAAACACGCGAAGGTACGCTCGAAGTCCGCCTTTTCTACGGCGACTCGGCGGACGCGAGCGCGAGCGCCTTTTTCGTGCTCTACGAAGATTCGTTGAAGAACGACGCGATGATGGTCTACGACGGTCACAGCGGGCTCGGCGATTACCTCTCGCTCGAGAACCTGAAAAAGGACCGGGGCATGACCCCGAAATCGGATCCGTCGATCTATCAGATCTTCTTCTTCAACAGCTGCACTTCGTACGCCTACTACAACGACAGCTACTTCCGATGGAAAGCGTCGGCGGCCGACCCTAAGGGGACGAAGCAGCTCGACATCCTCACGAACGGTCTCGCGACGGGCTATACCGACCGCGACACGAATATGGTTCTCATCAAAGCCGTCCACGCGTGGGCGACGACCGGCGCGCGAGAAAGCTACGCGGAGATCACGAATCTCCTTAGCCTCGGAAATCTGATCGGCGTGAACGGCGACGAAGACAACGCCCGCCCTTAGCCCGTCGATGGCGATGGATAGACGTTCCTCGGAATCCCATCGTCAATTCTCCGTCGCTTTGCAAATCAGGAGGCGCCGCATAGACTAAGAAGACAAGGCAGTGAACGCGCGCCGGGTCCACCGGTCCGAGGAGAGTCTTCCGATATGAACCGTAGGCCATGGCCGATTGTTTTAATGGCGATTCTTCAAATTCTTTCTCCGGTCTTCTATATCATCGTTGCCGCGATCATCTATCGAATCTCGGTCCCGGCCGCCTTCAACGAAATTTGGGCGCTTACCCCGGAGCTCCGCAAGTTCGAAATCTTTTTCCTCCCGCTCGTTCTCGGCGGACTCGTGTTGATGACCAAGAAGACGGGTTACTACGTCGTTATCCTCGGGACGATCTACCTGATCGTCCGCGGAGTGATGGAGTTCGTCGCCTCGAACGAAACCGATCCGGTCTTCCCGATCGTCATTTCAAACATCGTCTGCCTGGTCGTCGTCGCGACGCTTTTACGGCCGAAAACCCGTTCGGTGTACTTCAATCCGCGCCTCCGCTGGTGGGAAACGAGTCCCCGGTATATCGTCGCGTTCGCCGCTTCGGTGACCCGAATCGGCGGTCAGCCAATGAAGGCCACGATGCAGAACATCGCGACGGGCGGAGCCGGCCTCGAGACCGCGGACACCGGCTATTTGAATAACGAAATCGTCGATCTTCAGTTCCAGCACGAGGGAGAGTCCTACGCTCTGAAGTCGAAAGTCGTCTGGGAAAAGAGCTCGGGCACGGGAAGGCAGTACGTCGGCATCCAGTGGGCCGACGATAATTCCTCGGCCGAATGGGCGAAACTCCGCCGACTGATCCGCGCGCTGAAGACGAAGCGGACTCCAACCACTCGATCCGTTCCGCATCGCCTGAGCGACGTGAAGGAATGGTTCGCGAAACTCGCGGGCTAACTCCGATGTGGAAGAAGTGCAGCAGCTGCAAGAAATCGATCGAATATAAGGCCCTCTATTGGGTTTGCAACGTGTCGACCTGCAATCGTAAACGGACCGGACTCGCGTTCTGCACCGTCGCCTGCTGGGACGCGCACCAACCCCTCATGAATCACCGGGAGAGCTGGGCGGAAGAGCGCACCGCGCCTTCGGCCGATGAATGGGCCCGGACGCTGGCCGAAGAAGCCCTGCCCGTGAAACGCGTTCGCAAACCCGCCGTCGAAACCCCCGTCGCTCCGGTCGTCGAGAAGAAGGTTGCGCCCGTCCTCCTCCGCCGCGCTCGCCGCGACGGCGACCCTTCGTAAAGGAAAATCCTATGCGCAAATCGATGATCGTCGGTTTCCTTCTCGTCGCCATCGGCGCCTCCGAAAGCGCGCTTGCCCTCGACCCGGCGGAACCGGTGCATAATCTCCGGGGACACTCGTTCTGCTTTCCGAAAGAATTTAAAATCCACTCCGATCCGAATTCCCCGGTAGCCGACACTCCCATCTCGCCGAAAAAACCCCGCGCACGCGTCCGATGCGCGATCCGGACCGGCGGCAACTACGACGTGCCGCGCCTGATCGCCTGCCCGGATCCGGAGACCGTGGCGGAAAAAGACTATCGGATCGAACACAGCTTTTCGGACCCGAAACTCAATCCGAATCGTCCGGGCGTCTTTCGGTTCGACAAGGAAGCGATCAATCCGGATTTTACTTCGTTTAAAGAATTTCCGAACGCCGCGGAAATCGCCGTCGCGAAAAGGAAAACGGCGAAACTTGTCCAGACCGAATCGAGCCCGAAGGGGATCGTGGAGCCTAAGGTGACCGATCCGGCGCGCCGCCAGTTCATCATCCGCGTCGACAATCCGCTCCTGAAAGGGTTTATCTGCTATTCCCGTTCGCGGAGTTTCGACGTGAACGGAATGACGATTCAAGACCTCGAGGACGCGGTCGGCGAGACGATCGCGATCGATCGTACGGAATCCCTCCCGCGCGCGACGGCGACGGGGCCGAGAGGGACCGCGACCGGTAAAAAGCCCTCCTCTGTCGGACCCGCGAAATAAAGCCAATTTAGGCTCTTTTTTTTATCGAAATTTTGACGAAAACCTTTCCGGTCGTCATATTTTAAACACATATTAAATATATATAATGGGATTCGGGCGATCTTCGCTTTACGAATCCGAATTCGATTTCGTAGACTGGTTACTCGGCTTTGAATCCGCATGGATGCGGAAAAAAAAGGAGTGAATCATGGAATCGAATCACCGCGCCCTCTTAGGCGCACTCATTTTAGCCCTCGGTCTTTACGGGTGTGGCGGTTCAAGCGGGACCTCCGCCGGCGCGTCTTCGCCGATCACCGAAGCGCCGGGCGCGGGTGGCACGCTACCGGGCGACGTGGGTTTCGTCGACGCGACGAACCCGCTCGGATTCTACTCGAACGGTTCGATCGCGAACTCGACGACGCTCCCGGACTCCGGGTCGGGATTTCTGAAGGTCTTCCGGCTTCGAAATCGGAATTACGCGACCGGAACGATGGTGCGGGCGATCGAAATCGCGGCCTCCGCTTGGCGCGCGGAATTTCCGGTCGGCGACCGCGTTCAGGTCGGTGACATCACCGACCTGAACGGCGGCTTCCTCTCCGGGCACGCGAGCCATCAGAACGGCCTCGACGCGGACATCGCCTATCTGAAGGCGAATCATATCGAGCGCGATCCGAATACGAACGGCTCGACCGGTTTCGGCGAATCGTTCGTCGTGAACGGCGCGGTGACCGCGAATTTCGATCTCGTCCGGAACTGGGCGATCCTCCGGAATTTCGTCGGCCGCGGAAACGTCGGTCGGATTTTCGTCGATCCGGTCATTAAGGCGGCGTTCTGCACGAAGGCCGCCGTCCTCGATCCGTCGCTCGACGCGACGGCGCGAACCGAAGTGCTCCGCCGGCTGCGGCCGTACGCGGCCCATGACGACCATTTTCATATTCGTCTCCTCTGTCCCGCCGGTCATTCCCAGTGCTTGGCCCAGACCGATCCGCCGACCGGAAACGGATGCGCCGACGTTGGAGTCGCGACCGGCGATAGCGTCGGAGAGCCCGCGACCGCGGCCCAGATCGCGGATGACGATCTCGGTGACGACGAAGGATAGACGACGGAAAATCCGAGAAAGGGCGGATTCTGATTTCCGGTTGGATCCCCCTTCTCCATTTAAATCAAATACTTAATGCATCGCGTGCCTTTATTTGCTTCCCGCTCGGTGGCGGGGTAAAAATCGCGCATGCTGAGAACGCTCGCCGTCCTTTTCGTCGCCGCCCTCTCCTCGATCTCCGGAGCCTACGCAACTCCCGCGGAAGTGATCCTCATCCGCCACGGGGAGAAGCCGCCGGTCGGGAACGAGCTCGATCCGCGGGGCTGGCAACGCGCGAACGCCCTCGTCGATTACTTCATCACGAATCCGGCGCTCACGCGTTACGGAACTCCCGTCGCGATTTATCCGATGGCCCAGATGAAAGCGGGAAGTTCGATCCGGGCAATTCAAACCGTGACTCCGCTCGCCCAGAAACTCGGAATCACGCTGAATTTGAATTTCACGCGCGACGAATACGCGAAGGCCGCGCAGGACATCCTCGATAATCCGAAATACGACGGAAAAATGGTCCTCATTTGTTGGGAGCATAACGTGATTCCCGATTTTGCGGCTGCGCTCGGCCTCGTCGGCGGGCCGACGACTTGGGATTCCGCGATTTACGATCGCACTTGGGTGCTCGACTTCGTCGCCGGAAAACCCGTCCAGTTCTCCGACCTCCCGCAGCATCTCCTTCCCGGCGATAGCGCGCAGTAACGAACCTTTTCGTCACACCTGCGGAGCCGTTTGGGCACTCGTGCGTAAATTTTTCGGATCCGCTTTTCCGCGCGATCCCGATCGGCGCCATGCGTTAACGCCGGAAAATCCGAATTACTCCCGCGTGATGGCCCAAACCGAACCCTAACCGTCCGCCTTTCGGAGTCCGGGCATGATGGTTGCTGTAATCCAGGAAACGCTTTTCGGTGAAGGATGGATCCGGATCTAAAGGCGACTTAAAAAAGTCCGTTCGTCTTAAAACTAAGGAGAGTTTTATGAAGGCCTTTGGAATCCTCATCGCGAGTTTCGTCGTCGCGACGTCCGTCTACGCCACCCAGCCCGACTGGAGTCTCACTCCCGGCGTCCTCTGCACCCGACAAGATCCGGATTACTCCGCCGATCGTTACTCGGAAAAGATCCCGTACTGCGCTCGAAACATCTCCCACGACGAAAAAGTCCGGGTGGCCCAGCAGTACGGAAACATTCCGGAGTCCGAATGGGGAAATTACGAATTCGATCATCTGATTCCGCTCGCGGCCGGTGGCTCGAACGACATCGGAAATCTCTGGCCCCAGCCGATCGCCGAAGCCAAGGAAAAGGACAAGGTCGAACAGCAGGTTTACAACGGGTTGAAGAACGGCACGATGACCCAAGCCGAAGCGGTCCAAATGATCATGGACTGGTGCAAGCAGCACTTCCGTTTCGACGGCGGACGCGTAAGCGCCTACTGAACGACGATCGTCGTCTTTCCCGGTTGATCGCCCATCGTGAGCGTGGCCGTTCCGGTAAGTCCGTTCTTCGCCGTCGCGCGGATCGTGTACGATCCGGCGAGGAGCACTTTGAAATAATTTCCCGACGCGTTCGTATTGAATGAACGTTCGCCACGCGAGTGCGGAATTTCGGCGATCTCGAGCTTCGCGTCGACCGGCTTCCCGTTCGCGTCTTGAACGTGAATCGTTTCGAGGTGCTGGGTGATCTGATCGAAAAAGTGGGACCAGGCGATCCGGTGCTTCTTTAACGTCGGTTCGCGAAGATCGTAGGACGGCTGGAAATTCTGGTTCACTTCGAACGTGAAGGCCGTCGCGCCGTAGGTCGCGAAAAGGTAGCCCATCGAATCACCATCGACGGCATAGAGGAGCTGCCAAGGCGTACCCGGCGTGTAGTGTCCGTTCCCGTCGTCGCTCGGGAGAAGGTCCGCCATTTCCTGGCCGAGTTTCGAGAGGAGCGCGTTTTCGGAGGTGAACTCGCCTTCGCACCCGTACGGATAGATCACGAGCTCGCTATAGGAGTGGTACGAGAGCGATGCCATCGGCCGAATCCGCTCGGCGAGATTCATGAGGGCTTGGGTCTCGGGTTCGCTCGCGGCCGAGGCGCCGTGATAATCCTGAGCGCCCTTGCTGCTCGAAGATCCCTGACAGTTCGCCCACCGGTACGGATAGTTCCGGTTGATGTCGACGCCGTAAGTGGACGTGCCTTCGCGATGGGCATTTTTTCTCCACATGCTGTCATCGTTCCAAACCTTCGTATTCCCGTCCACGTTCAGCATCGGCACGAGGACGATATTCATCCCCTCAATAAGCGCCCGCGCGCGAAGCGAACGGGGCGCGGCCGCGAGGAGGGTCTCGCCGATATCGAACACGATTTCCGGCGTCATGATCTCGCGAGCGTGATGCATGCCATCGACGAGGACGGTCGGCTTCTCATGGAATTTCGGATCGGTCGTATCGAGCGTGGTCGAGATGATCATCCCGAGAATCGGGAGATTGTTCAGCGACCGGCCGATTTCGATTACCCGAGTCACGGCCGGATATTTCGCGTTCAGATCGGCGAGCCGCTTCGCGACCTTCGCGGGGTCGAGGTAGCGCGAGTCGAGGTCAGTTAGCGACTTGGATTTCCCCCCGGCGATCGGAACGTTCACGAGGCGGCCGTCGAGGCCGTTCGCCTTCAGGAATTTCACGCCCTTCTCCGTCGTCAAAACTTCGAGCGTTCCGCGGCGAAGGTCGACGCCGGCGACGTCGAATTCGTTCTTATTCAGCCAGCCCGCGATGCGCCGGACGTCGGCGCGCGACCGCGCCTGGACGAAAAAGCGATAGCGGCTAGTCGGAACCGACGCCTGGTTCGAGGCGAGCGGAACCGAAACGAGAAGCGCGAGCGAAGCCACCGAGAGAATGAGCGGGCGGAAAAAGTTCTTACGCATGAGACCCGGGATACCACTCACTCTAAAATCGTGCTAGCCCTTTACCCACGGAGAGCGGGAAAAATGGGATAAATCAAGTCGGTACTGAAGGTGAACTCCATGCTAAAAAGCGCTCGGTTCTCGCGCGCTTTCTGGGGGCCCTCGGCCCCGGAGTAGTCACCGGCGCGGCGGACGACGATCCGTCGGGAATCGCGACTTATTCGGTCGCCGGCGCTCAATTCGGTACCCACTTTCTCTGGACGGCTTGGCTCACCTGGCCACTGATGGCGTTCGTCCAGATGATGTGCGCTCGGATCGGCATGGTGACCGGTCGGGGCCTCGCCGGAAATTTCCGACATCATTTTCCTCGCTGGTTGCTGATCACGATCTGTGTCGCGCTTTTCATCGCGAATACGCTGAACGTCGCCGCCGACCTCGCGGGAATGGCGGACGCGGCCGAGATGTTCACTGGCCTGAACTCGAATTATTTCGTGGTGCTTTTCGGTCTCGGGATTTCCTACGCGACGGTGCGGCTCACCTACGCGAGAATCGCGGGAACCTTGAAGTGGCTCGCGCTCTTTCTCTTCGCCTACGTTTTCGCCGCCCACGAAATCCATCCTGACTGGAAGGCGATCCTCTCCCATGACATCGGACCGCGTTGGCCCGAATCCTCGGCTGCCTGGGGAATGCTCGTCGCGATTCTCGGAACGACGATCAGTCCGTACCTCTTCTTCTGGCAGGCGTCTCAGGAAGTCGAGGAAGAGAAGGCGATCGGCCGGCTGACGCTCGCCTCGCGCAAGTACGCGACCGATCAGGAACTGAAGATGCGTAAGATCGACGTCGGCGTCGGCACGCTCTTTTCGAACTTGGTGATGTTCTTCATCATCCTGACGACCGCGCTCACCCTCCACGCCCACGGACTCACGCATATCGAAACTTCGCGCCAGGCCGCGGAAGCGCTCACGCCGCTCGCCGGAAAATGGGCGGCGGGTCTCTACACCTTCGGACTGATCGGGACGGGACTCCTCGCGATTCCTACGCTGACCGGGTCGGCGGCCTACGCCCTGGCGGAGACCTTCGCTTGGCGCCAAGGGCTCGATGCGAAACTCGGGAAGGCCCGCGCGTTCTACGCGGTCATCCTCGCCTCGACCTTCCTCGGGATCGTCTTCGACTTCTCGGACGTGAATCCGATCAAGCTTCTCTATTACTCGGCGGTCGTGAACGGCCTTCTCGCCCCGATCCTTCTCGTCGGCGTCCTTTACGTCGCCTGCAATCGGAAGCGCATGTGCGGGCAGCCAAGCTCGTGGCTGAGTCGGATCGTCGTCGGAGCGGTCGCCCTCCTAATGGCGGGCGCGGCGATCGGGATGTTCGTTTTTTAGGGGGTTCGGGTGTTGAAACGCGCGGTATTCCTCGACCGGGACGGGGTAATCAACGAAACGATTTTCCGCGACGGGAAGCCACGGGCTCCCGACCGCGTCGAGGATTTCGTCTTTTTGCCGGGAGTCGAAGAGAGTGTCGCGCGGCTCCGAGCGGCGGAATTTTTGATCGTCGTCGTGACGAATCAGCCCGACGTCGCCCGCGGGTGGCAGAAGCGGGAAAACGTGGAAGCGATGAACCGGCTCGTCGCGGAGCGCCTTCGAACGGACGCGATCGAGGTTTGCTATCATGTCGACGCCGATGGGTGCGTTTGCCGCAAACCATTGCCGGGCTTGCTGTTGAAGGCGGCCGCGGAGCGGGGCATCGACCTCGGGCGATCGTTCATGGTCGGCGACCGACGGAGCGATATCGAGGCCGGACGCGCGGCGGGCTGTCGCGGAAACGTGCTGATTGCGGAAACGATTTCCGAAGATTTCGCGCCGGACGCGCGCTTTTCGTCGCTCGCGGAGGCGGCGGGCTGGATCATTTCGCACGAAACCTAGCGGCGACCGCTCTCGGTACGATGTGTCCCGATTTACCCATCTATTCGAACGAATTCAGACTTACGGTACCGCGGGCGTCGCGAGTCTTGGCGCGATGCCGGGCGGGCATACGATGTACGCAGGTGGATCGTTCGGACACGTCGCGAATGACGGGAGCGCCGTCGTAGTCGGAGTCGTCTGCCTGAGCCCGTGCGACGGAACGACTGATTCTTCGCTCTTCACCGCGAAGTTCACGCCGGCGGGAGCGCTCGACGCGACCTACGGTACCGGTGGTGTCGCGTACGTCAGCCCGACCGCCGGTGACCAGTTCATGCTCGGGGGAGCGGTTGGCCAGCC
>JAYVXM010000579.1:0-3332 GCA_043785205.1 Bdellovibrionales bacterium | reverse complement strand
GAAGAACCGCACCCGGATTCGTTCGGCGACCGCACGACGGAGCTCCGCGCGGGCGGAATCACGGTGAAGGCGCACGTCCTCGGACCGGGGTGCAGCCTCGGCCACGTCGTCGTCGAGTACGACGGCCACGTTTTCGTCGGCGACCTGATCACCCAGGGGTTCCACTCCTGGCTCGAGCTCGGGCTTCTCCACGAATGGCTCCATCGGCTCGACGATATCGAGGCGATGCATCCCGCGTACGTCCATACCGGCCGCGGCGGCTCCGGCGTCGACGATCTCATCGATCGCGAGCGGGACTACCTCCGGACCGTGATCCGGATCGTCGAATCGCACCACCCGAAACGCGGGCGCGAGCTCACCGACGCGATGTCCGAGAAAATCCTGGCCGAGATCGTCGCGCGGTACCCCGCCTACGACTACGCGAAGTTCGTGGAAAATGGCCTCGACGCGGTTTGGGATCGGCTCGCGAAATGAGGAGGGACGGGAGTCTCCTTTGGATGGCGATCCCGATGATGGCGTCGATCTTGGCGCACGCGGATGAACTCGCGTCTCCTCGTCCGGTCGGAGTGGTCGCGGCCCCGTCTACGGTCCCAAGAAAGCTGAATCTCGGCTTGCCCGCTTCGGATCCGAGCGCCGCGCCTTCGTCGGGCGACGATGGGAATCCGATGCTGAAGAGCACGAAGCGTCCGGGCGGCCCGCGCGGAAAGAAGGGTGCGGTCGAGCTTCGGGGTGGACAGTATCATGGGAACGGGAAGGCCGCGGTTAAGGGGAGCGTTCTCGATTTTTAGGTCTGGGCGGGGTTCGATTTTGTTATCGTTTACCCGGGCTCGACTATGAATAATGGCACGCGGATTTACGGGCGCGATCTCTGGACTGCGACCCCGTTACGATTCTCATTACTCTTCTAAACCTATAGGGGGCGATGGCTTCGAACGTAACTTTTCCGCTCCGTCGGTGAGTCGAAATTCTACGTTTAAGCGCGCAATCATTACGCGTGAGTCCAGGGTCACTAACGCAGAGCTTCGCCGCTAGCGGGGGAAATCGCTGTGGAACTTAAGTTCTTCGCATTTAGGAGCTTCCACCGTGGATTGGTAGATTGACCAATGACGAGCAGGGCAGGCCACTCAAACCAAGCGTGAAAACCAGCTAAGAACGAGTAAATTCGTCGTGTCGCTAGGAAATCCAACGAGAATGCGCCGATCATGACCAGACTAAGGGCAATCACTACTTCCTTCGGAAGGCTCCGGCGGGTTTTTGGCAGAAAGCCCAACACACAATAATAGTGAACGACTTGAAGGTAGGCCGCCAGAGCAAATAGTCTCCAGCCAAGACGTGTTCCGTAAAGGAACTCGGGGAGATAAACGTGGAGAAAATTCCTGGCTCCGACGCCGGGCAGTGAATACCATGCGAGCGCATCCGGAGCGTTTCCGGACAAAATAAAAACCACCGGTGAAATTGCCAAAGCAAAAAGAAGGCGTCTGGGAAGTCGCTCCGCCGTCCGTACCAAAAAGATCGCCGCACCATTATGGAGAAACGCGAAGACGAGAATCGACTCCAACGGGTAGTAAACCGCCAGCGCTACGACTCCAAGAATAACTGCGGCAATCCATCCGGAAACGCCCATAATAGAAGCGGCGAAAACCAGAGAAATACCACCCAGCAGAAGTTCAAGAATCAGAAGATCGGAACTCAATGTCGGATTGAAAGTTGCCGTAACTCGGAGAAATACGATTCCGACTATAGGGAGAATCCATAGGGGGCTCCATCCGGTTTCGGGTATGCGACCGCGGAGATAGTCGTATTCTCGAAAAACGTGAGGGATCCCGGCTACCGAGAGAGAGACGGCGTAGATGAATAAGGGCGCCTTCGTCGCCAAAATGGCTAGGAGCAGTATCCAAAAGTAGGTCACTTTTTTTTACGTAGCCAAATGAGCAAGCCAATTCCGATGAGGACTCCGATCGGGAGAACCGGGTCTTCGACTATCGCTCGCATTATTCCACCCGCTGCCCGAGCGGATTGCGATTCCCTTACAAGATCCGCAAAGGCTAATTTTGGAACCGAGGCGACAAGGGCTAGTCTAGACAGTACGCGCATAGGTCAATATGGTTACGATGTGACGCAACGCTGTCAATATTTATGAGCCAGACACTCGCATTCCTCATTACGGTCATCGTAGAAATTACAGTGGCCTGGACTGCGATCACTGTATTTCGTTCTAGGTATCCGGAAAAAAAGTCACGAGTTCTTATTGCCGTATTAGCTGTGAATCTCATCAGCCACCCTTTGGCATGGGCTCTTTTTCAAAAGGGCATTCCCTTCCTCGCCCTAGAGTCGGCCGTGACAGGGTTCGAAGCAATCGCGCTGAGGTTTTGCCTGAAGATTCCTTTTCGAGCCTGCCTCGGCCTTGGCGTCCTGATGAATGCGCTTTCAGCCGGAGTCGGTTTACTCTGGCGGACCTAATATAGGACGTGCGGAAATCCAAAGGTTTTGATCCACGCCTGCGCCACCGTGATTGGGTTAAGGTCGCTTTATGAATCGACTCACAGCCGCGAAGCGCGAAACAGAATCCGCCGCGAGAACCCTGGCTTCGCCTCCACCGCCGCCGCGGCGTCCGGCGTGAGCCGCTGCTCGACGTACCGGGCGAGTCGCACGAAGGGGAGCCCGAGGAGGAGATAAAACGCCGCGACGAGAATTCCGGTCCCGAGGAAGTCGTAGTAGGTCGAGGCGAGCTGCCCGTAAAGTTTCGTGAGTTCGACCATCGTGATGACGGAAACGAGCGACGAGTCCTTGAGTAGCGAGATGAAGTCGTTCGTGATCGGCGGGATCACGATCCTAAGCGCCTGGGGGATCACGATGTGCCGGACGGTCTGGGCGTGGGTGAGTCCGAGGGCGAGGCCGGCCTCCGACTGGGCCTTCGGCACGCCGGCGATCCCGCCGCGATAATTTTCCGCTTCGTAGGCCGCGTAGTTTAGGCCGAGCCCGATGACCGCCGCCACGAACGGCGAAAGCTTCAATCCGGCGTAGGGGAGCGCGTAGAAGATGAAGAAGAGCTGGATCAGGAGCGGCGTCCCGCGGATGAGCTCGATATAGAGGAGCGCCGAAATCGAGATCGGTTTCGGTCCGTAGAGCCGCATGAGCGCGAGGACGAGGCCGAGGGCGACGGCGAGGATCATCGCGACGAGTGAGATCTCGAGCGTCGTGAGCGCGCCCTTCGCGAGGATCGGAATGAACGTTCCATAAAGCTTCAATCGATCTGCGAACGAGCGGCTCCGGTTCGTCGAGTTGAGAAAATATTCGTACATCACCGGCGGTTCGAGTGCCGCTTCGCGATG
>JAYVXM010000578.1:0-3346 GCA_043785205.1 Bdellovibrionales bacterium | reverse complement strand
GAAATCGGCGCTCCCGGATCGGACCTCCAGAAAACCTGGTTCCGAATCGCGCTCGACACCTTGAGCTCCGAGGACGCGGATTGGGCGCTGAAAGTCGCCACGAAAAAAGCGAAGATTTCGGGATTGCGCATCGATCCGGACTTTCGGTGGGAAATCCTGGTCGCGGTCGCGCGCGTAAAGGCGATCGATTCGGAAATTCTCGCCGCCGCCGCGAAAGACGATCCGTCTTCACGCGGAGAGGCCCGGTTACTCGAGGTGAAGGCGGCCGCACCGGATGGCGCCGATACGTTCGCGCCTCTCTTCACACTCGAAAAGACCGATTCCGCGATTCCTATGGCCAAACTGAAGAAGGCGGGAGAGGCCTTTCTCGGCTACGCCTCGACCGAGCGACTCCGGACTTGGCGCCCGCGATTTTTCGCGTCCCTTGAAAGCGTCGCGGCGAAGTCGGACGAGTCGTATTACCGAACGTTCGCCCGCGCGCTCTACCCTGCGGAATGCGCGACGGAAGTCGCGGCGGAAACGACCACCTGGCTCGCGGCCCACCCGAAGGCCCCTTCGGTCCTTCGGATCGCGCTCACGAAAATGGCATTCCACGAGGAGCGCTGCGCGGCGGTCCGGGCCGGTCGCGAGTTTCCGCTCTGGACGGCGCCGACGATCGCGAAAAAACACTGAGAAACTTCGGAAAAATTTATGTATAATCTCGCGCGAAGATTTTAGCCTTTCAGCGTCAACTCCACCGGACAATGATCGGAACCCTGAACCTGCGAGTGGATTTTGGCGATCTTCAGGCGATCGACGAGGTCCGCATTCACGCAGTGGTAGTCGAGACGCCACCCGACGTTTTTCGCGCGTACGCCGGGGCGGTAGCTCCACCAGCTATAATGACCCGGGCCCTTCTCGAAATGACGGAACGAATCGACGTAACCCGCGCGAAGGAACTTCGTCATCCAGGCCCGCTCCTCCGGAAGGAAACCCGCGTTGTCCCGATTCGACTTCGGATTCTTCAGGTCGATTTCCTCGTGCGCGATGTTGAAGTCGCCGCAAAGGACGATGTTCGTTCCCTTTTTGACGTAGCGATTGCAGAGTTTGAGGATTTCGTCGCAAAAATCGAGTTTATAACCGAGCCGCGTGTGCTCGCGTTGGGAGTTCGGGAAATAGGTGTTGATCACCGCGACGTCCATTCCCTGCTTCTTGAACTCGGCGATGAGCACGCGGCCTTCGCGATCGATCTCGGGAACGCCGATTCCGAACTTCACGTCGGTCGGTTCGTCCCGCGTATAGATCGCGGTCCCCGAGTAGCCGGGCTTTTCCGCTGGGTGCCAAAACGCATGGTAACCCTTCGGCTCGCGAACGAAACCCTCGAGTTGGTCCGGCGTCGCCTTGATCTCCTGAAGGCAAACTACGTCCGCCTTTACTTCGGTGAACCACTTTTCGAAGCCCTTTTTCGCGACCGAGCGAATTCCGTTTACGTTCCATGATTTGATCTTCATTTCGGTTTCTCCGTGGCGGGCCGGTTCTTTTCTTCGATCCACTTCGCGAGGTATTTCGTGCGCCCGTGCGATTCGTTCCGCAAGATCCGACCGGTGACATTCCGCATCCGGTGCGCGGCGAGCGGCGCGGGATCCGCGAGCAGGGAATCGATCCGCTTGAGGAACGTCCGGCGGTTCGCTTTCGCCGAGTAGAGCGCGGCAAGCGCGCCGCCCCCCCGGTCGCGAAGACCTTCGTCGCCCGCGAGGTCGCGATAGACGTCCGCCGCCGAGCGGACGAAATCGGCTTCGGTTTCCGCGACGACGCCGGCGAAACCGGAATCCGTCTCCATCCCCTCGGCGCCGATCGGCGTGGTGACGACCGGAATGCCGGCCGACCATGCGTCGGCGATCTTCCCCTTGATTCCGGCGCCGAATCGGATCGGCGCGAGGCAAGCGCGGTAGTTTCGGAGGGTCGCAATCGCGTCCGGCACGGGGCCGAAGATGCGGAGGCCGGTCGCCGGCGAGTCGAGCGCCATGATCTCTTTCGGAGGGTAGGCGCCATAGAGATGCAGCTCGACTCCGGTTTCGCCACGCGCGGCGAGTTCCGCGCGGAGGCGCGGCCAGAGGACCCGCGCGAGCCAGAAGGTCGCGTCGCGATTCGGCGGATGGCGGAAGTTTCCGATCGAGACGAAATGGGCGCGTTCGCCCGCCGGCCGCCAAGCGGCGACGTCCGGATCCGGATACGCGAATCCGAGGAGCTGAATCAGCGATTCGTCGACGCGAAAGCGCTCCCGGAGGAGGCGGGCCTCGAATCCGGAAAGAACGAGGGTGAGGTCGGAACGGTAGATCGCGGCGAGCTCCCGGAGGCAGTCCTCCGTCTCGATCCCGTCGAGGGAATGGGCGATCCGCGCGAGTTCCAAGTCGGGAACGGCGGCGCCTTCCGCCGGGAGCGCCGCCTTCAGCCATTCGCCGCGGACGCGGCGGAGAAAATGGAGGTCGATCGTATCGAGGATGCGGAGAGCGTCCGGCGCTGCTTCCGCCACGCGCCAGCCGAACTGCTCCTCGAGCATGAAACGATCGAAGAGAACGGCGTCCGGCGCGAAATCGCGAACGATACGGTCGAACTCCGGGTCATTCGGTCCGATCTTCACGGTTTCGATCCCCTTCGCGTTCAGGTCGGCCGCGAATGAATTCTGATCGGACGCGGACGCGAAGAGGAGCCGATCGCCACGCGCGCGGAAGTCCTCGAGCAGGGCGACCGTACGGACGCCGGCCGCGCTCGAAGTCGGTTCCGGAAAAACCGGCCCGATGAAGAGAACATTTTTGCGTTTCGTTTCGGCGTGCATACGGGGCTTTTTCTTTACCGCGAAATCCCCTAGAATGGAATCTTAACGCAAGCGACCGCGGTCGCCTTCCGGCCGAGAACTCCTATGACTTTCGACTTTCCCCGGCTCCACTCCCACGAACTCGTTCTCTTCTTCTACCCGTCGCCGGGATTGAACTGGATGAACCCAAGGGCCCTCACGTTCACGACAGCCCGAAATAAACTTTTCGGCCGATCGCGCGGGATCGGCCACGTCTCGGTGATGGTGCGGACGCCGACCGACTTTCTATTGACGGGAATGACCCAGCTCCACCCCGACGAAGGCCGAAAGGAAGTCCTCTTCGGCGGGTACGGCCTCGGAATCCTGCTCCATAATTTCCGCGGCGCGCTCGAAGAAAGCGAGAAACTGATTCCGGAACTCGCGAAGCGCTCGCGCGCGCCGGGAAAGCTTTCGTTTCTTCGCGTGACCGCGAACGAACGGCTCACTTCGCGCTGGTTCGACTACCTCGCCGAGTATCGGCGCGAGGGTTACGACCGCGCGTACGGCATGCGG
>JAYVXM010000577.1:0-3347 GCA_043785205.1 Bdellovibrionales bacterium | reverse complement strand
GCTTCTTTCGTCGCGACGCTTATCCCCGCGACTCCGAGCGCTTCCGAGGTCGAGTTCACTTTCGCTACGTCGTATTGGAACCGGTCGAGAAGCTTGTCATTCTTGAGACCGACTTGGATTTCGAGCATGTCGCCTTCTCCGGAGAGAAGTTTACGCCCGTTATATTCGGTCGATTTGGCGATCCGGTCGATTTCCTGGCCCATCTGCTGAACTTCCTTATCGATGAATCCACGCTCAGTATCACCGATGGTGTCCGAAGCGGCCTGAATCGACAATTCGCGGAAACGGGTAAGAATATTGCCCGTTTCGTTCATCGCGCCTTCCGCCGTTTGGATCATCGAAATACCGTCGCCGGCGTTCCGAATATCTTGCCCGAGGGAGCGAATGTGCGACTTCATTTTTTCCGAGATCGCGAGACCGGCGGCATCATCCGCCGCGCGGACGATCCGGGAGCCGGAAGACAATTTTTCGAGGCTCGACTTTTGATTGCTGGAGTTGATCCCCAACGAGCGCTGAGCAGCGAGAGACTGAACGTTTGTATTAATTCGAAGACCCATACCAACCTCCTACGGACGACTAACGAACGCCGCTCCCCGATTCTTTCTCGAGAAAAGGACGGATTTCTCCATCCCCCCCAAAGAGACACCCTTCGGAAGACGCGACGCCTATTCAGTTGTGAGCAGGAATTTGCTGTACCCCTGCTGACCAACGCGACCCCATGAAACCATTTCACAGAGGTCATTCGATCAAAGAGCATTTCGGTCAGGTATTGACCTAACTTTAGACGATTTTAATCAGGAATAAGAACAGTTCTAGGCACTTATGACGCAATGCATTATCTATTTGAATTGACTAGTTTTTAGTCAGTTTTAGGCGTAACACGAAAGAGCCTTGTTTTCGGCTTTCACGGTTAACATTTCAAGATTGATAGATTGAAACACTCGGATAAATGCACGGTACGTCAAACACCGGCTAAAAGATCCGCCGCGGAGTAAGGGTCAATTTCCCGGCGCAAAAGCTGGTCGAGAAGATCTTTCCCCGAGCGCGTTTCGAAGGCGCCCTCGACCGTTCGCTCGAGCCGCTCGACGAGGATATCGAGCACTTCCTCTTTGAGGAACCGCCGCCCTTTTTCTTCCCGGCGACCCGACTTCGTCAGCCACGCCTGGTGCCCGTGAATCGCTCCGAGAAGCTCGCCGACGCCGATATTTCGCACGGCCTCGGTTTTCAAAACCGGAATCATCCACGTCTTCTCGTCGTGGTCGTTCATGCCGACCATGGTGACGAGCTCCTTCACGAGTTTATCGGCCTCCGGACGATCGGCTTTGTTCACGGCGAATACGTCGGCGATTTCCATCAGTCCGGCTTTCATCACCTGGATCGAATCGCCGCTCTCCGGAACGAGGGTGACGACCACGGTTTGGGCGAGCTTCAGGACCTCGAGTTCGGTTTGACCGACCCCCGCGGTTTCGACGAGAATCACGTCGAAACCGGCGGCATCCAGCACTAAAACGACTTCTTTCGTCGCGTGCGAAAGGCCTCCGTGTTTCCCACGGGTCCCGAGCGAGCGGATGAATACGCCGTCGTCGCTCGTGTGCTGCTGCATCCGGATTCGATCGCCGAGAATCGCACCGCCCGAGAATGGCGACGACGGATCGACGGCGACGATCGCCACGCGTTTTCCGAGCTTCCGAAGGTCGGCGGCGAGGCGGTCCACGAGCGTGGACTTCCCGGCCCCCGGCGGTCCGGTGATTCCCCAAATCTCGGCGTGTCCCGAAAGGGCATAAATTCCGCGCATGACCTCGTGGAGATCGGCGTCCCGATTTTCGACCTTCGAAATGAGCCGGGCGAGCGCGAGCCGCTTACCGGCTCGCATGTCCTCGATCAAACGATCGACTCGAGCGTTCACTGCGGGATCCGTTTTTCGGGGAGGTTTCGCCACGTTTCCCGTCTACCATAACCCGGCAAGGTCTGCCTATCGAGCCCTTTTCCCGGGCTGCCGAAACGATTCAGGCATGGAAGCGTTCCGCGATCTTCTTCATTCCCGCCTGCGAAACCAAATCAGTAACGTGATCCTCTTCGGGAGCGTGATCGGGTTGACCGCGCTCGGACTCGTCGCCGGGACCACCGCGGGCGTGCTTTTCATCGGTCGCACCGCCGCGCACGAGTGGCTCCCCGTCTTCCAGCTCTTGACGGTCGTGCTCCTCACCGTCGCCGGTCTTTCGCTCGGCGTCTTCGCGAGTCTCTTCGTCAGCCCGCTCGTCCTTCGGTACGCGTTCTTCGCGAAGAAAATCGGGGATTGGAACGGCGTCGCCGTCTTTGCAGCCGCGGATGAGGACCTTCCCGGCCGCCTTCCGAACGTCTTCGTCTCCGGATTTTCGTTCGGGATCGGACCGCTCAAACCCGCCATCTTCGTCGCGGAAGGCGCCATCCGCGTCCTTTCCCGAGAATCGCTGGGCGCGGTTTTCGCCCACGAGTTTTCGCATCTCGAATGCCACCACCTCTTCAAGCGCGTGGTGACCGGCGTCTCGACGTTCGTCGGTGGATCGTTCCTGACCGCGGTCGCGTTGATCGGGCTCCACTGGAGCGGTTACACCGAAATCGGCGGCGCCTTCTCGGCGGTGAGCGGAATCTTACCCGCCGTCCTCACTTGGATGGCGATCCGCCAACTCCTCTGGCGCCAGGAGCTCGAGGCCGATGCGAACGCGATCGCCCGGCACGCCGTCTCGCCGGAGTCCCTGGTCGGCGCGCTCGAGTCACTCCAACGCGTCATCGGCGGGAATCCCCATCCCCTCGTCGTCGCCCGGGTCGTCGCGTGTCGCGCGAAATTCGCGGCGCTTGTCCCGTCGCCGGAAGTCGCGAAAATACCCGGAATCGCGGCCTAAATCGTCGGTTTACGGTTTACGGTTTCGGATCGGACGGAAGATCCGCGCCCTCGCTCGCCGGAGCCGTCATCGCGGGGAAAACGCCGTCGGCGGTCGCCTTCGGATCGGAGACCGGCCCCGCATCCGGTGCGGCCGTCGTCGCGGGCGCTTCGCCCGCCGGCGCACGGCCGATGGCGTCGACCACGCCGGAACCGGTATTCACGTAAGCGTCGCTCGGGAGCGCTTCACCCTTCGGAATTTCGTCGGGACGCTGGCCCGGCTGAAGCCGTTCGGGCACGATGATCCCGTACTTTTCGAGGACGCTCGTCGATTTTTCGGCGATGCCACGATTCACGTCGTCGCCACCGGCGCCGATCAGCTCCTCGGTCAGTCCGGGCGACGTCTCCACGCGGCGGTAGAACGCGAGCTCGCTCGCGCGGCGATAATATGAAACCGCCCAACGTAAGTAGCGCGAATCATGAAACT
>JAYVXM010000576.1:0-10806 GCA_043785205.1 Bdellovibrionales bacterium | reverse complement strand
GGATCGAGGGACTCCTCCTCCGTTACCTCAGCGAGGTTTACAAAGTACTCGTGCAGACCGTGCCCGAGGCGGCCCATACCGACGAAGTCGTTTCAATGATCGAGTATTTCGGGGAGATGCTTCGCGGAATCGATTCTAGCCTGGTCGAGGAGTGGGAGAAGCTCCGGGATCCGGTGGCGGCGGCCGCGAGATTGGCCGCGACGCTGGAGAAGGAGTCGCGGGAAAACGCCGCGCGGCTGCTTGAGGAAACGCGTCGCCGCGAGGAGAAGGCGAAGCAGGTCGCGATGCGAAACGAGGTATTTCGGGTGGTCCGGCTCCTCTGGAATCTTGATTACGCCGCGGTTGCGGATTTGCTTGGCGTCTCTCCCGATGAGATCGAGGCACGCATGAAAGAGTATCGAAATGATCATACCGGTATCCTTACGGATACGGCGGCTAGGTCGTCCCATTACACAAAAATAATCGACGAGTCGGAAAATCAATTTCAAGTTGAGCAAACGATCACGGATCCAGAAGGGCACAACGATTGGGCACTGAAAGTAATGTGCGAATGGCTTCCGGGCAATAAACCGCAGCTCCGCTATTTGAGTCTGGGACCCATTTAGCGAGAGCGTTTTTGAGTTAGGATGCCTTCGCGTGAAGCCGCGGTCCGGTATCCGAATTTCGTACTGCGCGCCGACGACACTCAGGCCGCGCGTTTACGCAACGGAGTTCGGGACTTCACTTCGCGGGTCTTCGTGCCGGAAGCGGCGAGGGCCGTTTCTTCTTCGCTGAGTTCAGGAACCTTTTCGTCCACCGCGAGCGCGGCGGATCGCTCTTGGGCCACGGCCGCGAACTGCTGATGGTACCCCTCGACGATTTCAGTTAGCCGCCCGATCCAGCTCTTCTGCTGGGCCTGGAAATCCCGTATTTCCTTCATGAGCCGACCCGCTTCTTTCAAGTCCTCATCCCGATCTTGCCGGAGCGCCTGGAATTGGACGTTGGCGCTCTTGATCTTCGCTTTGATTTCCGCGAGACGACGATTCACGAGATCGACGAGTTGATCGCCGTCGAGCCCCGACGGATAGATGAAGACGTTCTCCTTCGTCGTTCCTTTGGAGCGGAGCTCATCGATTTCCTTCTCCTTCGTTTCGACTTGCCGCTTGAGATCGTCGATCTTCTCGGCTGCGTTCCCGATTAAAGCGTGATGAGTGATGAGAGGTTTATGAAAGTGTTCCTGGGTTTCCGGCGATTCGGAAAAACGTTCAAGCCGAGTGATGTTCGAAATCGGCTCGATCCAGAGCGTGTGGAGAATATCCGTCGCCCGCTCGGACGGTCCACTCGGAAAGAGCGCGCAGACGATCTCGACTTCGCTCGTATCCGGATCGACGTGGATTCGGAGCATATCCGAATATCGGAAAAGAATTTGGCCGGCCGCGGAAGGCGTCAGGGCTCCTGGCCAGAATTGGTGAAGGACGTCCTTCACTTTCCAACCCGGCTCGGAATAGCATAGCCGAAAACCGAGACAGTGCGCGTCCGCGCCGATCTCGAAATACGCCCGCGAAGTGCGATCGGCGCCGCTGCGTCCGCGATCGGCTTTCCCCGGGCCGTTGTCGAAAATAACCGACCAGAGCGCCGAGGTCAGAACCCGAACCGCGTTCGCGCGTTTCGCCCAGTGCGAATTCGCGATCTCGTTCAGATTCAGAACCGTGTCGATTCGAAAACCCAACCCGACCTGGGCGGTCCAAGACTCGAAGTGCAATGCGGTCGCCGCTTGTAGCAACGGACGAAGTCCCCAGCGCGTCGAATCGCGAAGCAACGAACGAAGAACCATGGATGCCTCGGTCGTCGCGAGCCGATTCAGATCGATCAGGATCGCCCGAAAATGATGATCCTCTTCCTGAATCTCGAACGGCGAAACGTCCTCCGCGAAATAACCGACCATCGTCGGACCGTGGGTCCGCGTAAGACCAAATTGGGCCTCGAGCTTCCCATAATGGAGGTAGGCGTGCCAGGGCACCATGAGGAGATCGAGCGTTTCACGCTTCACGCGGTCTACGAGTTCGTCTTCGGTGAGCGTGCCGGGGTAGTACCGAATCTCGGCGAAATTTCGGAGCGAATTCAATGCTCGGAGCGCGATCTGGGTCTTCTCGCGAGAGAGACACGGATCGGTCACGAATCCGATCGTAAAGGGTTTTGAACCTTGCATTTTACGCTCCTGAACAGTCATCTTATCGGTAGAGAACGCGGTTTACCTAAGCCGCTAAACACCCTCCGGTCGTGCTTCGGCCGGACGCTGCCCGGGCGGGTACCACCTGAAAATGTCTCGCGATTTCAAATACATCACTACCGCTATCGTTTACCCCAACAGTCGCATCCACATCGGCTGGGCCTGGGAATGTGTCGGCGCCGACTGGCTGAATCGGGGCTACCGCGCACTGGGAATTCCAACGCGCTTCGCCACGGGGATGGACGAGCATTCCACGAAGGTCCAGAAGGCCGGCGAAGCCCAGGGGCTTGACGCCCAAACCTACTGCGACCGCATGGCCGACGACATCCGCGCGACCCTCGCGAAAATCGACATCGGCTACGACCGCTTCATCCGCACTTCCGACGCCGACCATAAACGCGTCGTGCAGAAGCTCGTGCAAAAGGCATTCGATAAGGGCGACATCTATAAGAACAAATACGAAGGCCATTACTGCGACGGGTGCGAAGCCTACTACCTCGACAAGGACCTCGTCGAAGGAAAGTGCCCTCATCACGGGACGAAGCCGCGCTGGATCTCGGAAGAGAACTATTTCTTCAAGCTCTCGAAGTACCAGAAACAAATCGAAGATCTCTTCGCGAAGAATCCAGACTTTCTCCAACCCGAAAGCCGACGCTCCGAACTCCTCACGTTCGTGAAGGACAGCCTCCGCGATTTCTCGATTTCCCGCTCGACCGCGTCGATGACCTCGCCGTGGGGAATTCCGCTCCCGTTCGACAAGTCCCACGTCGTTTACGTCTGGTTCGACGCCCTCATCAACTACATCACCGCCGCCGGTTACGAGAATCCCGACGAGTTCAAGCGAAACTGGCCGGCCGCCGTCCATGTGATCGGAAAGGACATCACCCGCTTTCACTGCATCTATTGGCCGGCGATGCTGATGTCGCTCGAACTTCCGCTTCCGGAAAAAGTCTTTTCGCACGGCTGGATGAATCTCAAGGGCGACCGGATGTCGAAATCATCGGGTAACGTCGTCTCGCCCGACGACGTGCTCGCGATCGCGAATAGCGATCAGCTTCGCTATTACCTTCTCGCCGAGAACGAATTCGCAGGCGACGGAAATTTCGGCTTCGACCTCCTTTCCCTCAAGGTGAACGCGGATCTCGCGAACGACTGGGGAAACCTCGTGAATCGGACGATCAACATGACCCGGAAATACTTTCCGGACGAAGCGATCGTCGCCCCCGCGAAGCGCACGCACTCCGAAGCGGTCGTGGCCAGCTTCGGCAAGCTCAAGGCCGAGCTCCGCGAAAAACTCGACCGTCTCGATTCGAAGGGCTACGCGCAGGCTTGCTCAGCGCGTTCCCGGATCCTGAATCTCTACATCGACCAGACGAAGCCGTGGGCACTCGCGAAAGCCGCGACTCCGGAATCGGTGGCCGAGCTCCGCGAAGTACTCTTCACCCTCATGGAGGGGATCCGCTGGACCGCCACCGCGTTCCTCCCGATCCTTCCGAACGGGATGCTCGAAGTTTTTCGCCAACTCGGCGTTCCCGCCGCGGACCCGATGGGGGGGGTGGCGAAACTCGAATGGGGCCAGCTCGGGATCAAACCGGGCGAACCGAAACCGATCTATCCGCGCATAGAGCTTCCGAAGGAAGAGGTCTGATTGAAAAGAGACCCGCGAATTCCCGCCAAGGCCGCCGAACCGGCACTCGAACGGGCTTTCGTGAGCGGAACCCGCATTCGGAGCCGCGTCCTCGCGTTCGTCGGCGGGCTGATCCTCCTTTCGCTGCTCGCCTCCTCGCTTTCCTTGCTCCAAATCTCGAAAGTGAACCGGACACTCGATTCGATCAACCGCGTCTCGCTCCCGCTCAATAAACTTTTTGGTCAGATGCAGGTCGATGTCGAAGTCTTCCGGCGCGAAGCCGCGAAGGGGATCGGCAGCGTCCACTGGAACGACTCTCACTGGCTTCCCCAGCCGATTCCGACCTGGATCACGGAGGTGATCGAGAGCGAGCTCGACCGCGCGGAGGCGCTCGTTGCCCGCCTGCCGGAAGGTTCGACCGACTGGAAAATCTGGATCCGCGACCTCGACGGGGATTTCCAGCGGCTGAAGACCGACGGCGACGCGATCTCGACCCTCCTCGTGAATCGCGACCTCCCCGCGGCATCCGCGAAATATCCGGCGTGGAACGCGCTCCTCGACGACTGGGGAAAACGTTTCCAATGGGGCGTCGGCCTCCACGATCAGTCGCTCCGCGATCGTTTCACCGATTCCCAAGCCGACGTCGCCCAGCTCCGAACCGGCCTCGAGATGATCCTCGGCGTCGTCGTCTGCCTTTCGCTCCTGATGCTCTGGCTCGGCGAACGCGCCCTCCGTCCGATCGACGAACTTACGCGACTCGTGCGCTCGATCACCGAACGCGGGTTGAAACGCGGGGATAAGGATTCGCTCCCGGAACTCCAAATTCACCGCGACGACGAAGTCAGTGCGCTCGCCCGAGAATTCCACCGGATGGCGACCCAGCTCCTCGAATGGGAAAAAGTCGTCGACGGCCAGAAACGCGTCCTCGCCGACCAGAACCAGCTCCTCAAGGACAAGGTCGAGCTTCAGGAAAAATTAAAACAAATCGAACATCTCGCGGCCGTCGGCCGCCTCTCCGCTCAGGTCGCGCACGAAGTACGGAATCCGCTTCACGCCATCGGGCTCGAAGCCGAACTCGCGCTCGAAACCGCGACGACCGTCGAGAGCGGAGCGCTGAAATCCTCGCTTCGTTCCTCCCTGAGCGCGATCCTCGCCTCGGTGGACCGGCTCGAAAAAATCACCGAGAACTATCTGAAGCTTTCCCGCATGGGTACCGGCGAGCGGAAGGCGGCGGAGCTCGCGGACCTCCTCCAGAACACCCTCGCGACCTACGCGACCGCGATCGAGAAGGCCGGCGTCCACGTCGACTGGCGCCGCGAGGGCGATCGCCCGGTGAACGTGAAGGTCGACGCGACGAACCTCGAGCAGGCGATCGGAAACCTCCTGAATAACGCCCTCCAGGCCGGCGCCCGTCGAATCGCGTTTTCGCTCGGACACCTCGAGAGCGGACGCGCCTACCTCCGCATCGAAGACGACGGCACCGGGATTCCCGAGGCGGCGCGCGAAAAACTTTTCACACCGTTCTCGACGACGAAGGCCCAGGGCACCGGACTCGGCCTCAGCTTCGTCAAGAAAGTCGCCGAAGAAAGTGGCGGCCAGATCCGTTTCGTCGAGAGGACGAAGCTAGGCGGGGCCGGATTCGAAATCACTTTGCCCGCGGATCTCGGAGCGGAGAGCGGCGACGCCGTCTCCGAACGCGCGCCCGGCGAACCCCCTCGTTATAACGGCCCGACGCCGACGAAGGAGGTGCGGACATGAGTTTACGGATTCTCCTCGTCGACGACGATATCCAAGGGCTCGCGACGACGAAGAAGATCCTCGAGCACGCGGGGTTCGTCGCGGAGACCGCCGAGGACGGTCAGGCCGCGATCGAGCGCGTCCGCAAGGAAGCGTTCGATCTCGTGATCAGCGACATCCGCATGCCGCGCATGACGGGCCTCGAATTCCTGAGCGCGCTTCGCCATTCCGGAAAGACGATTCCGGTCGTACTTATGACCGCCTACGGGCGGGTCGAGGACGCCGTTTTCGCGATGAAGCTCGGCGCGGTCGATTTCCTCACGAAACCGTTCAAGCGTGCTGCGCTTCTCGACGCCGTCGAGTCGGCGACGAAGCGCGCGCAGGCCCTCGGCGCGGAAGCGAAGGCGCGTGCCGACACCAAGGGCCGAACGGGACCCGGCGAAAAGCCGCGCGGCTCCGCCCGGATCGCCGGCCGCTCCCTCCAGGCCGAACGCCTTCGCTCCTGGGTCGACCAGGTCGGCGCGACGACGGCGACCGTCCTCATTCAGGGCGAAAGCGGCACCGGGAAAGAACAGGTCGCGCGCGCCCTTCACGAAACTTCGGGCCGTCGTTCGGGTCCATTCCTCGCGGTCAACTGCGCGGCGCTGCCCGAAAATCTCCTCGAGAGCGAACTCTTCGGTTACGAACGGGGCGCCTTCACCGGCGCGAACGCAGCGAAGATCGGCCTCTTCGAAGCGGCGAACGGCGGAACCTTGTTTCTCGATGAAATCGGGGACTTAGCCCTCACGCTGCAAGCGAAGCTTTTGCGCGTTTTGCAAGAAAGCGAGGTCCGCCGGATCGGCTCGTCCTCCTCGAAGAAGATCGACGTTCGCGTGATTTCGGCCACGCATCAACCGCTGAAGAGGCTCGTGGCGGAGTCGCGTTTTCGCCAGGATCTTCTCTTTCGGCTCGAGGTCGTTTCCATCGATCTCCCGCCGCTTCGCGCGCGCCTTGAGGACCTTCCCGACTTCGCCTCGCTCTTCGTCGCCGAGGCGGGTACGCGTCACGGGAAGACGGTTGTCGCGGTCTCGCCGGATACGTTCGATATTCTCGCGCGGTACGCTTGGCCGGGAAACATCCGCGAACTCCAGAACGCGATCGAGCGCGCCGTCATCTTCGCCGCCTCGCCGGTTCTTCAGGCGCGCGATCTTCCGCCGCACGTCCTCGAGCTCGCCGGCAAAGGGCTCGGCCTGGCCGATTCTCCGCACATGATTTCCGTTCCGGTCGGTACTCCGCTTCGGGAGGTCGAGGAAATCCTTATCCGGAAAACGCTCGAGCTCACTCAGGGCGACAAGAACCTCACGGCGAAGCTCCTCGGGATCAATTCGCGGACGATTTACCGGAAACTCAAGGAAGACGACGACGATACCGCCTCTGAACGCGACGACGGTCCCGAAATCCCGTCGATTTAAGCGAAGCTCCGGTACGCTCAGTCGGTCGGCATGGCGCGCATCGCGTCCGGTTTGCCGCACCGAGCGGCTTAGAGCGAATCCCGCTTGCTCTGTTTTTTCCGCGGCTTCGTCGCGAATTCGGCGAAGAGCTCTTCGAGTCGGAGCCACGCGTCCGCCCGCCGACGCTCGAAAAAAAAGAGTCGAGTTTGCTCCGTCGTCCGTTCGCCGTGAAGGAGGGACTCGTGGAGCCGCGCTCCGAGCCAGTGGCCGAGGTAACGGGAAGCCGTGAAAAGAACCTCGGGCGGATTCTTGAGCAGGATTTTCTCCACGGTTTTCCGATCGAATCGGCGACGGGCCGCAAGCAGCGTGAAGAGTTTTCGGGACGCGAACTCGTGAACGAAGAGCGCCTGCTTCGGCGCGCGCCGAAGTTCGCGGAGTCGCGTTTCGTGGTCGATGGGAAAATCGCACTTCCGTCGTGGATTAATCAGGAGAGACCCGAGGAAGCCGAAGGCGTGGTCGAGCGCGCTCGCCGCGAAGTCGTCGGCGGCGGTGGCCTTCGCGCCGCGGAAGGGGCGCTTCCGCGGATTATCGTGGTGGAGAAGCTGGACCGAAGCGACCTCGGCGGCGGCGTTCTCGGAGAACGACGCGACGTAGACGAGCACGGACGATTCGTCCTCGCGAAGGTAGAAGCGTTCCTGGGCTTGGAGGAGGCGACGCCACCAGCGCGGGCCGCCCTGGAGATCCTCCCACTTCGCGAGGTGGAGCGTGCCGTAGCCGGCGTCGGGAATCTGGAAGAAACGGGAGACGCCGTTCCCGTAGATGCGCATCCACTGGAGGAATTCCTCTTCCGCGTCGCCCTCGTCCTCGTCGACGAAGCGGGTGAGGTCGCCGCGAATCCAGTTCACGAGCGACTGAAGCTTCGTCCAAGGTGTGCCGGAAAAAACGCAGAGGTGGTTTCCCTCGAGCGCGATCAGGCTCGCCGATTGTTCGAGTCCCTTCGCGGCGAGCTTCCAGAAAAGTTCGTCGCGGTTCTGGTGAAGAACGAGGAGTTCCGGCGCCGCGAGTCCGTTTCGGCGCGCGACTTCGCGGGTCGCCGACGGAAGGTGGGACGGGGAGAGGTGATATTCGCCATAGACCGCGATCACCTTGCGCGCGCGCGGACGGAGGAGTTCGTCGACGATGATCCCCGCCGCCCATTCGTCGCGGGCGCCGAGATCGCCGGCCCGTTTCGCCGCCGGGATCGCGGCGATCGGCGGTAGGAGCTCACGCGGCCGGTTCAGCGCGAGGATTTCCATCCCGTGATCGCGCGCGAAGTGGAAGAGGCCGCGGTAATTTTCCCAGGGAAAGCCCCAGGCTTCGTCGTACTGGACCGCGCGGAGGAATTGGTCCTCGGAGATCTGGCCACGAAGCCACTGGTCGAGCTGGGACTGATGCTGCGAGGAGATGCATTCCATTCCGAGCACCATTTCGCGCGGAGCGATCTTCGTCGCGAGCTCGCGGAGGAGGCGGAGGACCGCGCGCTGGGACTGGCCGTAGGTATGGTAGTCGCCAATGAGGAGGACGTCGGCGTCGCGGGCGCGCGCGACGAGCTTCGCCATCGAGATCGGCTTCACGGTACGCTCGAGACGCTCGAGTTCGCGGCGATACGTCCGTTCGTAATTTCGAATACCGATCGGTGTACGGCCGAGGAGGCTGGCCGCCTCTTTTTGGAGCGAAGCGTAGATGCTGCGCTGGAGGAGCTGAAGTTCCTTCCGGGCGCCTTTCAAGCTCGGATCTCCCTCCAAGCGAACGCGGTCCGATCCCCGAAATCGAAGGGCTCGACGTGCACGCTCGGGCGAAGGGCCGAAACGAATCCGCGCATCCACGACGATTCGAGATCGAGGACGGGGTGGCTCGTGAAGAAGAGAAGTTCGGACTCGGTTTGCCGAATGATCACGAGCTGGTCCCGATACAAAGTATAGAACGGCGTCTCGCGATAGGCCGCGAAAACGGGTCCGAGCGTCGGGAAGCGATCCTCGGACCGGTCTTTCCACTGGGCGCTCGAGTACCGAAGGGCCTCTTCCTCGGCGAGGCGAAGCGCGCGGGAAAGGAGCGGCGAACGTTTCTCCCGAAGCCCGACGAAGACGGGTTCCCATTCGACGAGCAACTTCCGAAGCCCGGCCTTCAGCGCGCTAACCATTTCGGTTCCGGTCTCTTCGAAAAGAAAGTCGTCCAGCGCGAAATCGGGGCTTACGATCTTCGCCTCGAATTCCGGCACGGGTTGCCACGGAAGGCCAGGTACGGAATCCTTCCAGCGACGAAGGAGTCCGTAGAGCTCGGCGAGCCGGGAGAATTCCAGGCGTTCGAGGTCGGAAGAATGACGTTCGTACCAGGCCATGGACCGAGTCTAGCGGCATTTCGAGCGCGCGTCCAATTCGGGGGGGCGGGCGGGGCCGGTATCGGTAAGCGGAAGCGGTCGCGGTAACGGTAACGGGCACCGTACCCGTTAGGGTTTATCGTTTCCGTTTGTCGTTTCGGTACCGTCACCGTTTTCCGTTTCACCACGGAGGTGGGGTGAAACGGCCCGTGCCGAACCGCAAACGGTGACCGTACGGCAACGATAAACGGAAACGATAAACCCTAACCTCGAACGGTTACCGGTACGGTTACGGAAAACGGGACCCTGCTCGTCCTAAAAGCTCAGTTCGCGGGAATGCCCGAAGCCAACCACTCGGCCAAAGCGATCCGCTTCGCTTCGAGCGCCTCGTAAGAGGCGAGGATATCGCCGGCCGCGCTTTCCGCGATCTCCAAAGTCCGCGGGAGTCGGATGATTTGAACGAGCTCGCCCCACGTCGGATGGACGAGGGTCTTCGCTTGGTCCCACGCCATATCGGCGAGCATCCGGTGCTCAAAGAGGACTTTTTGGAGCGCGCCGGTCTCGGTCATGATGAGCATGCCGTTCTGGGGCGATTTCAGTCGGTCGAGTTTCGTGATCGGGCTGTTCACCGGGATCTGGCCGACGATCCGGACGAGGGGGTGTTGGGGAAGGGAAACCGCGTCCTGAGCGCGGAAGAGGCCGAGGACCTTCGTCCATTCGATGCGGGCTTCGGAATTCAGGAAGGGCCGGATCTGCCGGAGGCCCCAGTCGTTTTCGCGGTAGGCCTGGCTCATCACGACGTACCGAAGCTCCGGCGCGAGCGACGAGAGCGTCGCGATCGAATCCGGATTCTTCGCGAGGTTCGTCGCGACCGATCGGAGCTCAGGATTCCCGGCTTCGCGCGAGATCGTCGCCGAAAAGCGCTCCGGAATCGGAAGCATCTTCAGGAGCGATTCGGAGAGAATCCAGCGATCGCCGCGGCGCTCGGCGTGGTGCTCGAGCCACTGCGCGATCGGAGCGGTCTGGAGGTAGGCGCGGATCGGATCGATCCAGGTTTCGTCGCGCAGATGGACTGCGAAACCCGCGTACTCGAGACCCGGCACGAGCTCGCGGAACGGGCGGACTTCGAGCCGGCGGCCTTCGGTCTTTCCGTCTTCGCGCCGCTCGGGGCGGGCGTCGATGAAGAGCGCGTGAAGCTTCGGATCGAGCGACGACGTCTTCGCGCCGAGGACGACCGTCGTCTTCGCGATCGGTCGGACGGTCGCCAGACTCGCGAGCGGAACGGTTCCCCGACAGAGCGTCTCGAGATTCGAGAGCGATTCGGCGCAGCTCGGATCCGGCCAGCGGTTCATCCATTCTTTCTGCGGAAGCGGGCTCACCTGACCGACGAACTTCCAGTTCGCGCGGATGGGCAGATTCGGTAAAGCGGAAGACTGGGACGGCACCG
>JAYVXM010000575.1:0-3356 GCA_043785205.1 Bdellovibrionales bacterium | reverse complement strand
TCGCGACGCGCGTCCTCGCGGGAAAACATCAGCGTCGAATCATGGACGGGGGCACCTGCGAAGGCACCGCGGCCACCGCTTACGGCATTCCGACGATCGCGATTTCGGTTCCGCTCGGGAACTACCACAACCAGAGCTTCGAGGGCGGTCCTGATGCGGCGCCTTCGAACGGACCGGCTCCGGAATTCGTTTCGGTTTCCGACATCACGGGCATGATCACCCTTACGCAAGCCGTCATGACGCCTAAATTGGGGTGGGACCATCCCTTTTCCGCCACGCTTGCCACTTTCCGAAAATCTCTGAAAACCTACGCGAAATTACTGAAGAGCGGCCCCTAAGCGGCGTTCGAGCCGACAACTTCGATTGAATCGGAGGGCCATTCGGGAGTAGAAAGAGATCTCAAAAAACTTCAGGAGATCTCCATGGCAACGAAAATTGGCATCAATGGTTTCGGTCGGATCGGACGCAAAGTCGCTCGCCTCGCGCTCGGGCGCGACGACATCGAACTCGTCGCGATCAACAACCTCGACAAGCCGGACGTCTCCACCCATCTCTTCAAGTACGACTCGGTTCACGGCACGCTCCCCTACACCGTGAAGATCGAAGGCGACACGATGATGGTCGAGACGAAGCGCGGCCTGAAGAAGATCAAGATGTTCTCCGAGAAGGATCCGTCGAAACTTCCGTGGGGATCCGTCGGCGCGACGGTCGTCCATGAATGTACTGGCATCTTTACCGAAAAAGCGACCGCGGGGCTTCACCTCGCGGGCGGCGCGAAACGTGTGCTCGTTTCGGCGCCTTCGAAGGACGCCGACGTCACCATCTGCATGGGCGTGAACGAAGCCGCCTACGATCCCTCGAAGCACACGATCATTTCGAACGCATCGTGCACGACGAACTGCCTCGCGCCGATCGCGAAGGTCCTCGATGACTCGTTCGGAGTGAGGCGCGGGACGATGCTCACCGTCCATGCCTACACGAACGATCAGAATATCCTCGACCTCGGCCACAAGGACCTCCGTCGCGCGCGCGCCGCCGCGCTTTCGATGATTCCGACGACGACCGGCGCCGCGAAAGCGGTCGGTCTCGTTCTCCCCCAGCTGAAGGGCAAG
The DNA here is from genome assembly GCA_043785205.1 of Bdellovibrionales bacterium. Lineage (GTDB taxonomy): Bacteria > Bdellovibrionota > UBA1018 > UBA1018 > UBA1018 > JACMQW01. The sequence goes on along the minus strand of JAYVXM010000575.1, from coordinate 2,244 downwards.
CTCGACGGCCTCGCGATTCGCGTACCGACCCCGAACGTTTCGCTGGTCGACCTGACCTGCGAACTCGGCAAGGCGACGACGAAGGAAGAAATCAACGCCGCATTCCGGGCCGCGGCGGCCGGTCCAATGAAGCACATTCTCGGCACCGAATCGGCGCCGCTCGTGTCGATCGATTATAACGGAAACCTGAACTCCTCGACCGTCGATCTCGAACTGACCACGATCTTGGACGGAAACTTCGTAAAGGTCATTTCCTGGTACGACAACGAAACCGGTTTCTCCGCCCGAATGCTCGATCTTACGGCGCTCGTCGCGTCGAAGGGAATCTGAGCGTGTCGACGCCGGGAGCCGCGCCGAGCTACACGACGATCAAGAACGTCCGCGATCTCTCGATCGCGGGAAAAGCCGTTTTCCTTCGGCTCGACTTCAACGTGCCGATCGAGAACGGCAAGGTCACCGACGACTCTCGGATCACGGAAGCGCTCCCAACGATCAAGTACTGCATTCAGGCGGGCGCGAAAGTCGTCATCGGGTCCCACCTCGGGCGTCCCGACGGAAAACGCGATTTGAAGTATTCACTCGAACCGGTCGCCGTGTACCTTTCGACCGTGGTGGGCCAGGAAGTCACCCTCGCCGACGATTGCATCGGCGAAGGAATCGAACTCCTCGTGAAGTCCCAGAAATCAGGTTCGGTCCTCCTCCTCGAGAACCTCCGGTTCCATCCGGGCGAGGAGGCGAACGATCCCGAGTTCGTGATGAAGCTGAGCGCGCTCTGCGAAATTTACGTGAACGACGCCTTCGGCACCGCCCACCGGAAACACGCATCCACCTACGGCATGCCGGCGCTCGCCGCGACGAAGGCGATGGGCTTCCTGATCGAGAAGGAGCTGAAATACCTCGAGCCCCTCGTGAAGGACCCGGCGAAACCGTTCTACGCGGTCCTCGGCGGTTCGAAAGTCACCGACAAGATCAAGACCGTCGAGGCCCTCCTTCGTTCGGTGAGCGGGATTTGCATCGGCGGCGCGATGGCGCATGCGTTTTGGGCCGTTACCGGAATCCCGATTCCGAAGGACGCGAAGCAGCCGAAGCCGGAAGACGTCGAAGCGGCGCGCACGATCCTACGCGAAGCGAAGAAGAAGGAAATCCCGATCCTCCTTCCGTCGGATACGAACGGCGGGTTCGACATCGGCCTTCGCACGATCGAGGAATTCACGAAGTTTCTCACCAACGGGCGCACGATTTTCTGGAACGGTCCGCTCGGATGGTTCGAAAAACCCGAATACGCGATCGGAACGTTCGAAATGGCCCAGGCGATCTCCGAACTCAAGGCCGTGAAGATCGTCGGCGGCGGCGACACCGTTTCGGCGGTGAAGCAGTCGGGATATTCCGGCGGTTTCGACCACCTTTCGACGGGCGGCGGCGCCGTCCTCGAGTTTATTGAGAACGGATCCCTGCCGGGAATCGATATCCTTCGCCAGATGTACAAACGGGAAACGACCCAGTCGATGACCCGGACGCGCATTTAATCCCGTCGCGAAAGGCGCCGAGCTTATGGATCCCACTCGCGGCATTCTGATCGCCGGTAATTGGAAGATGAATCACGGCGTGAAGGCGACGGCCGCGTTCGCCGCGGGAATCAAGGCGAACTGGGGAACGCTTTCGGACACCGCCCGTGACGCGCTCTCCGAGGGCTTCGTCGAAGCGCTGATTTTTCCGCCGTTTCTTTCGCTCGAAACCGCGCGCCACGAATTTATGGGCACGCACATCGAAATCGGCGCCCAGAACGTCCATTTCGAGGAGCGGGGCGCCTTCACCGGCGAGATTTCCGGACCGATGCTCGCCGAAATGGGGCTGAAGACGACGCTGGTCGGCCATTCGGAGCGGCGGCAGTACTTCGGCGAAACGGACGCCACCGTGAAAAAGCGCGCCGAGAGCCACCTACGGCAGGGATTCGAGGTCGTGCTTTGCTACGGCGAAACGCGGAGCGAGCGCGAGGGCGGTGAAACGAACGCCGTTTTGGAACGCCAGCTTCGCGACGGGCTCCCCGACGCGTGGAACGCGCGGCTCATTCTCGCGTACGAACCGGTCTGGGCGATCGGGACCGGACTGACCGCCTCGCCGGAACAAGCCGAGGAGGCCCACCGATTTTCGCGCCGCTATCTCGTCGAAAAATTCGGCGCGGAAAACGCGGGAAAAATGAAAATCCTGTACGGCGGGAGCGTCACCCCCGAGAATGCCCGCGCG
>JAYVXM010000574.1:0-3361 GCA_043785205.1 Bdellovibrionales bacterium | reverse complement strand
AAAAAACGGCGTCCTGGAGCTCGCTCGTCTTCTGAACCTCGACCGTCATCCGCTTCAGAATGATCGAGGAGCCTCCCATGCCGGTGACGACGTTCTTCTGGGAAATTTTCGCGTGGTTTAGCGCGGATTGAATCGCGCCGGTGACGGCGACGGGATTGAAGACTTCGCGGTTCACCACGGAGTCGTCCGGAAGCGGTGCGATCCCGAAACGAATCAACTTCCAAACGTTACCGACGAGTTTCACTTCCGCGACCGTCGCGGAGGCCGCACCGATGCAAATGCCCACCGCCGGCTTCGGACCGAAGGACGCAAAGAGATCGGCGAGCCCCGAAACGACCGCCGCCTGTGAAATAAGTTGTGCTGATAAGGGCGCGACGCCGAGCGCGTCGATCCCGATCGTTCCTGCCATGGAACTCCCCGTCGTCCTCTAAAAGTAACTTGACCAGGGCGCTTCGGTCAATTCAATCGAAGTCGATCTCCGCGAAAAGACCGGAGAAATTCAAAAACGCGATCCGATCCAGCCGCTTCAACGTCAAATCCTTGGCGGTGAGAATTCCGAGGGCCTGGACGATATCGGCCGCTTCCCCGCCCACCGGATCGTAACAAACTGCGGTCGTCACCCGCTCGAGGCCGAGGGTCGCCGCCGCCCGTGGATCGAAAACCACGAATTCCTTGCCGTACTCCCGGTTTTCGAAAACCGGGCCGCCCCCCCAGATGCGAGCGGATTTCGCTTCGACGATTCCATTCGAAAATCCATGAGTGGAATCGCATTGGTCGACCCGCTCAATCACGTACTGAGGTCCGTCGGCGGAATCTTCGATCCGTAAACGGAGGGGAACGCCGAGGGCGGCGGCATCCACTTTCATTTGGTTCGCCCGGACCGCGAGCGCACGCATCGCCTGGAGCGCGCGCCATTTCGGAAGACGATCCCCGATGATCGGCGCCGCGAGAATGGCGACGAAAACGGTCGAGACCGCGAGAATAATCCAGCTGTTTTTTCGTCGCAGCCGAAGCTCGATTCGCTCCCAGAGTTCGAATTGGCGCCATTCGTCGTCTTTCCAGCGGTTTTCGGCTACATCAGATTCATGAATGGGGACCATAACAAATCTCCGAGCAGGTAGGTGTAGAGGGCACCCACGACGAGAAACGGGCCGTAAGGTAAAGAGACTTTGAGCAGACTTCCGCCCCCGCCGTCCCGGCGCCGACTGACCCACGCATAGGTTAACCCGAGAATCGTACCGAGGACCGAGCTGATGAAAATCGTCGTCAGGACGCCGAGCGGGCCGAGGAAGGCACCGAGCATCGCGAGAAATTTAATGTCACCGCCGCCCATGCCCGCGCGCCCCGTTCGCCACTGGTAATACCACGCGATCGCGTAGAACAAGCTGAACCCAAGCGCGGCTCCGCACGCGGACGCGATGATTCCGAGACCGGGCGTAAAGGCGGCCGTCGCAAGTCCCAGCACGAGCCCCCCGAGGCTGAGGGGATCGGGAATCAGTCGAGTCTCTAAGTCGATAAAGGTAATCGCCACGAGAATCGCGACGAATGGAAGATCCCGTACGAACAAGAGCCAGCCGAAACCGAACCGCAGTTTCACCGCGAAGAAAAGAAGGGCGGTCAGGAGTTCAACGACGGGATAACGAACGCTGATCGGATTCCGACAATGGCGACACCGTCCACGTAACGCGAGAAAACTGACCACTGGGATATTGTCATACCACCGGAGCGAGTTACCGCATTTCGGGCACTGACTACCGGGGTAAGAAAGTGACTTGCGCTCCGGAAGGCGCGCAACGACGACGTTCAGAAAGCTTCCGATCAATAGTCCGAAAAGAGTGACGCCGGCGTTCGCGAGCCCTTCGGGGATCGAATCTAGCGAAAATACGCCCGCTTCCAAATTCAGCCCTCCCGACGATCCAAAAGACGGCCGGTTAGGAAGATCAACGGAGCTATCCAGAGTACCGCGTATCCGATTCCGGTCCAGACGAACTCTCGGGACATGTTTATTCCGTAGGTCGCGTTGAGGCCCAGATTAAAATGGGAAAGATTCGGGATGAGATTCACAAGCGGTAAGGTGACCGACTTTATCCACGGCTCCCTCACTTTTTCGACCGCAATTCGCAACGCATCGACATTATTGCCGATGCAAAACAGGCCGATGACGAGCATGACGGAAATTGAAGTAGTCGTGATGCTCGAAAAGAAAACGGCGAAGGCCGCGAGCACGATGGCCTGGAGCCCGAGAAACGCGAGCGCGACGAAAGTCACCGACTTCAAAACGCCGCCCACCGTCATGAAAAGGAGGATTTCCGTCGCGGCCAAAAGCGCCCAATTCAGCACGAGGACCGCGACGAGTCCGATAAATTTTCCGGTGATGAACTGTACGCGAGAAATCGGACGGGCAAGGGCGACGAAAACGGTTCTCCGCTCGAATTCGCGCGCGATCATCGCCGCTCCCGCGAAAACGCCGATAATCCCGCAGGAGAGGCTGAGCGCGGTCATTCCGAAATCGAGAACGACGCGATCCTGCCCGAGGAAAGTGAGCTGAGAGGCCAGATAACTTACTCCAATCAACAAGAAGGCGAAAAGAATGAAATTATAGAGAATTTTATCGAAGATGATCTCGAGGAAGGTCACCCACGCAATGGCCAAAACGGGACGCAGAAGATGGACGGGCCGGGCGGCGCGAATCATAAGAACGCGTCCTCCAGAGAGGGGCGAATCGGATTCACCCAATGAATTTTTACGTCACGTTCTAGAAGTTTTTTTAGCGTTGCGTCGACGTCGCGGTCGGATCCGACCGTCGCCCGAATTCCCTCCGCCGCCTCGCGGACGGAAGTGAACGACCCGAGTGCCTTCACTTCCTCCAGACTCAACCCGCTTAATGCGATTTCTACCGGATTCGTGCTCCGGCTAAGAAATTGGGAGATTCCCCCGCACCCGATCAGCTCCCCTTTACGAATCATCGCCACCGAGTCGCAGATCATTTCGACATCCGGGATCACATGCGTCGAAAAGAAAATCGTACGCCCCTCGAGCGCGAGCTGGAGAATCAGTTCTCGAATCTCTTTCCGCCCGACCGGATCGAGACCGCTCATAGGTTCATCGAGGACGAGAAATTCGGGACTGTGAATAAGCGCTTGGGCGATACCGATTCGCTGGAGCATCCCTTTCGAATATTTTCGGAGCTCGATCTTACGCGCGTGGGACATCCCGACCGACTCCAAAACGGTCGGAATTCTGGCGCGAATCGCATCCTCTCGCATTCCGGTCAGTCGACCGAAATACCGGAGCAAACCCTCGCCGGTCAAATGGTCATAAAAATAGGGGCGCTCCGGAAGGTATCCGATCCTACTCTTGG